>CAUVCH010000050.1:0-6786 GCA_963550265.1 uncultured Mitsuokella sp.
AAGGGCTGGGACGATGCGCATGTCAATGTGGTTGAATTGGCAAAGATAGCAGAAGCTGCAGGCGTCGATGCCATTGCTGTTCATGGCAGGACGCGTGAACAGTTTTATGCAGGCAATGCTGACTATGACAGCATTGCTGCGGTCAAGAAGGCGGTGCGCGTTCCTGTTATCGCAAACGGCGACATTCGCACGTTTGATGACCTCGACCGCATTCGCCGTGTGACGGGTGCCGATGGTGTGATGATCGGCCGCGCTGCCCAGGGGAATCCGTGGATCTTTCGGCGATTTACGCATTACTGGCGGACGGGTGAGCGCCTAGCGCCGCCGACGATGGCAGAGCGTGCGAAAGTCATTCTGCATCATCTCGATCTTCTCCTGCACTACAAGGGCGACTACATCGGTCCGCGCGAGATGCGAAAGCATGCGACATGGTATACGAGGGGAATCCCGCACGGTGCGCTTCTGCGTGATAAGTTTAACAAGGCGACGACGCGCGAGGAATTTGCAGCCATCGTGCGCGAGCTCATGGTGGAAGCAGAAACTTTATAAAAATAAGAATCGCGTTCAATACAAAGGCAGATTATTCCTTGAAAGATAAGGAATAATCTGTTATTATCATGCCGTAGGGAAATTCCATACAGCAGAATTTTGAAGGAAGGCGTAGGAATCGGCATGTTTGGCATTATCATAGGCACGCACGAAGATTTTGCACCAGGGCTTTTGAAAGCCTGTGAGATGATCTGCGGCGAGCAGGAAAACATTCGCGCAGTCTCGCTTGCGCCAGGAGAGGATTCCGGTGAAGTTGCTGAGAAGTACAAGGCGGCAATGAAAGAACTTGACTGTAAGGACGGCGTGCTCTTTTTGAATGATTTCTTCGGCGGCAGTCCGTACAATGCAGCGTGCCGCATCGTCATCGACCAAAGCGACTGCGGCATCGTTACGGGCGTCAATCTCCCCATGCTCATCGAGATGGTCAGCGCCCAGGCTGCCTATGACGGTTCGAGCATAAAAGAACTGATGGAAAGGGCAGTGGAAGCCGGCAAAAAGGGGCTTCAGATGTTCGACGCATCCGGTCTTCATATGGAAGATGACGATGAAGTCTGATGCGCTTCATACGAAATTAAACTTGTCATAACTTGTCATTTACCATAAAGTCGGAGCATGCTGCTGGTCTTGTATCAAGCATTTATCTATGCTATACTAGTCTACGTAATGGATGGCGTGCTGTCCATCTCGATGAGAGTTTGCAAGACTATGTTTAATCGGATATGTATACAGAGTGGATATCGAACTTTCGTGCGTTCTTGATGCGTGAAGGGAACGGCCGCAAGGTCTTTGCAGCTGCAATTTTCCTCGTTTTTTTGGCGTTTTTTTCTCTTTATTCAGGCAAATCGGACGAAGATAATCTGATGTCTGAAGTCAGTGACACAGGCACGGAACATAAGCCGGATCATGCATCGAAACATCTTGCGGTCAAGGGGGCAGAGCGGCAGATTGCTCGGTCGGAACTGAAAAATCCATTCTCTGAAACGCATGATGTACGGGCGTCTGTAGTGCATGATGTAAATGCAGGTGATTCGGATGGCAAAGCGGATGCGCAGAAAGCACCGCCTCGTGAGGCAGAATCCGCAGAGAATAAGGCAGCGCCGCCTGCTGACCGCGGTATGACAGCATCATCGGCACCGCCGGCAGCGGTAGGCGCAGTTGTCCCCGTACCGGCGCGTAATGCAGTGCTGCTGCACGGCATTGTTCGCGGTGATAACGGAGCTCTGGCGCTTCTTTCTGTCGGCAGCTCTTCAGCGCCGCTTGCGGTGGGCGAGTCGCTCGCGGGCGTGCGCGTCCTTAATATCGGGTTTGATACGGTCTCCGTCGATGGGGCAGACGGCTCGTCCATGCTGCATATTGTACCGTAGATCGTTTTATTTTTATAGAAGTGTTTTCTGAGAGCCTGGATCATGATACAGCAATCGGAAAACCGGGTAGTGAAAGATTTTGGGTGGTGTGGCTATGAGTTTGGCACTGCGTCGGCATTGCTTCTTGTTTGCCGCGCTTTTTCTTTTTCTCAGCGGAGCGCAGGCAGATGCCGCACCAGTCTCGATGACGGTTGCGGGAGCGGATGTACGAACCGTGATGCGTTCTCTCGCACGCATGGCAAATATGAGCCTTGTTTTTGATGATTCAGTCGTTGGTACGGTGTCGGTGAATCTCGAGGATGAGCCGGAAAATATTCTTCGCTTTGTGGCAGAGACAGAAGGTCTCACGCTTTCGCGCGAAGGCGATGTCTTTTTGGTGACAACGGCGGCAAAGGCAGATGCAATGCGGCAGATGCACGTCTATCCTGTCCGCTATGGCGATCCGGAGGAGCTGGCGCGTGTCGCGAATCTGGCACTCAATATGACGAATAAGCGTTATCGAATAACTGGAGCATCATCATCCCAAAGGGAAAACGCCGATGATGATGTTGAACTTAGAAAGACAGAGAATAAAGGTAAGACGGAAAAAATATCGCTTGTCATTAAGAACGGTGCTGAAAATTCCAATGACGTTGTGGAAGAACGCGTTCACTTTGATACGGCGACGAACTCTCTGATCTTCTTTGGCACGGCATCGGAGGCGCAGGCCGTCCGCGAGGTGCTTTCTGAAATTGACAAGCCATCCAAACAGGTTTCCTTAGAGGCCAAGGTCGTCTCACTTACGAAGGATGCATCGAAGAATCTCGGTGTGACATGGGAATGGTCGACGCTCCCGCGGATGCCAGATCAGCAACACGGTCGTATCGATCGAAATACTGGCGGTAAGGGATATGTGCCGGGCGTGATTCGCTTCGGTCGCGGGCCGGAAGGGCTTCCGTTTGAGTTTTATTACGAGGCGCGGCTCAATGCGCTGGTCACGGACGGTAAGGCAAAGATTCTCGCGCGTCCGAACATCACGACGATGCAGGGACGCGAGGCAGTCATCGTCATTGGCGGTGAGGTGCCTGTTCCAACGGAGACGACGACGAATGATGTGACGCGGACGACATATGATTACCATCAGACAGGTATCATCCTTCGCTGTACGCCGCGCGTCAATGCCAATGGCGAGATTACGGCAAGTGTCGAAACAGAGGTATCAACGCCGTATTATGTCGATACGATGAAAGCCTACCGTTTCCAAGACCGACGGGCGGTGACGCACGTCCGCTTGGCAGACGGCGAGACGATGGTCATCGGCGGGCTTATCGGCAGCGAGGAGTCCCGCTATATGCAGAAGATTCCATTTCTCAGTGACATCCCAATTCTGGGTATGTTTTTCAAAAATGTCTCACACAGCCATGAGGAGTCAGAAGTCATGATCTTCCTGACAGCACACGTCCTCAAGGATACTTGATCTAGTGAGAGTTCATAGCAGAAGGCAACGCAGTGGAAATTTTTGAAAGCAGATGATGAAATGTCGATTAAGATTCTAATAGCAGACGATCACGCACTTTTGCGGCAGGGGGTCAAGCGCATCTTGAGCTTTGAAGATGACCTTGAAGTTGTCGGCGAAGCAGAAGACGGTCAAGAAGCACTGGCTCGCACGCTGATGCTCCATCCAGACATCCTGCTCCTCGATATTCATATGCCGGGGCTGACGGGAATGGAGGTCACCAAGCGTCTTTCGGAGGCAAATTCTTCAACGCGCGTTATTGCGCTGACGATGCACGACAGCGATAACTACGTTCTCGAGATGCTGAAGAACGGCGCACGGGGCTACTTGTTAAAGGATGTCGAGCCGGAGGTTCTCATCAAGACCATATACACGGTGCATGAAGGCAAGGCATTTATCTGTCAGCAGATCGCCGAGCGTCTGTTCGGTAGTTTGAAGGAGACAGATGATATCGAGCAGGTCGCGCGGGAGATGTGGAACGAAGGGCGAAAAGAACGCATCACTGCGCGAGAGATGGATGTTCTCCAGTGCATTGCAAAGGGTTTTTCCAATCAGGATATCGGCAAGGCACTCAACCTTTCGGAAAAGACGGTCAAGAACCATTTGACGAGCATCTTCCACAAGCTCAAGGTCAATGACCGCACACAGGCGCTGATCTACGCCTTGAAAAATAAATTACTTACGATAGAATAAAAAGCCGGCAGTGAGCCGGATAGCAGGAACGAAGAATGAAAGGGCAGGGAAGCGACTGCCCTTTTTTGCTGTGAAAATATCCACAAAGTCGATGGGGTTATGTGGTATTCTTCTAGGAAATGCGCTATAATAGGGGATGTTTTTATGAATCGTATTCATGTTTTGTGCTTTTGGATAGAAAGATAGGAGCGTGTATGCTGTATCCGCTTCACCTCGAGATCGAGGGCATGGTATGCGTCATCGTCGGCGGCGGCGCTGTGGCAGTGCGGAAAGCGGCGGGACTCGTCGCTTGCGGTGCGTGCATCACGGTCATCGCGCCGAATGTCAGCACGCGCCTCGTTGAAATGGAAGCGTGTGGTAAGGTTAACATCCTTCGTCGGGGATATCGACAGGGAGATTTTTCTAACATCAAGCCGCGCCTTGTCTTTCTCGCGGCAGCCACTTCTGTGAATGCGCAGGCGCGGGAGGAAGCAAGGGTGCTTGGTATCTTTGCGAACGATGCCGCATCTGATGACGGTGGAGATTTTGTCGTGCCTTCGCGCATCCGCCGCGGCAGCCTTCTTCTTGCTGTTTCGACCGGTGGAGCAGAGCCGGCGTTCTCGCGCTTTCTTCGCCGTACATTGGAAGATGAGTTTCCCTCATCCTTTGCCCCTTGGATGGAGCGTCTCAAGGTACTGCGGGCGGACGTCCAAAAGGCAGTGCCGAAGAAAGCGCAAGCCGCCTTTTGGAAGAAGGCGCTGAATTATCGCGTACTTGAGCACGTGCGCGCAGGAGAGCTGAGGAAAGCAGAAGAAGAGGTCAGAAATGCAATTAGTGATTTTGGGGCTGAATCATAAGACAGCGCCAGTGGATGTCCGCGAGCGGTTTTCTTTGTCAAAGCATGCGATTAAGGAAGGGCTTCGGAATCTAAACGACTATGAGGGAATTCGTGAGGCGGTCGTCCTCTCGACCTGCAATCGAAGCGAAATGTACGCCGTTGTCGACGATGCGGAAGAAGACGTGGAGACAATGCGCGAATTTATCTTTGATCTCACAGGAAATGAGGAGGATATCAGCGAGTACCTTTACACTTATGCCGATGAAGCCTGTATTCGGCATCTCTTTCGCGTAGCGTCAAGTCTGGATTCTCTCGTCCTTGGTGAAGGGCAGATTCTCTCGCAGGTAAAGGAGGCCTATGCGATAGCACGTGAGGCGAGTACGACGAGCACCGTTTTGAACACGCTCTTTCATCGTGCAATTAAGACGGGAAAGCGCGTTCGTACGGAGACGCGCATTGCTTATAATTCGGTCTCTGTCAGCTATGCGGCGGTCGAGTTGGTTCGCGCCAAACTCGGCGACCTCGAGGGGCGCGCGGCGCTCATTTTCGGCGCGGGAAAGATGGCGGAGCTTACGGCGCAGCACCTTGCAGCGCGCGGCGTGAAACAGATTCTCGTCGCCAATCGCCACTATGACAAGGCAGAAAAGCTCGCCGAGGTTATCGGAGGTGAGGCGATTCTGTTTGAAGGAGCGCTTGCGCGTGCGAAAGATGTCGATGTCGTCGTGACCTCAACGGGGGCGCCGCATTACGTGGTCAAGGCCTGGGAGACAAAGCGTCTGATGGCAAAGCGCAAGGGCAGGCAGCTCTTTTTCATCGACATCGCCGTGCCGCGTGACGTCGACCCGGATGTTGAGGAAATCAAGGGCGTCACGCTCTACAATATCGACGCCTTGGAAGCTGTCGTCGACAAGCACATTGAAGAGCGACGCCATGAGGCAAGGCAGGCAGAGCGCATCGTGGAAGAGGAGATCGCGGATATTCAAGATCGCTTTCAATACCTTTCGCTCCGCCCTCTCATGGCACTGCTGTCGGATCGCTGCGAGAGGATTCGCGAGCGCGAGGTACACCGCGCAGCATCGAAGCTTCCCAACCTTACGAAACAGGAGCGGCGCCAAGTCGATCATATGACGCGCATGATCGTGCGAAAGATTCTCCGCATGCCGATGATGAAGCTGAACAGTTCGGCGGGCACGGCGCGCGAAACCTTTTACATGAAGGCGATGCGCTCGCTATTTAAACTCGATACGATTGGGGAGGCTGCGACAAATGAAGAACGACACGATCATTATCGGTACGCGGGCGAGTAAACTCGCGCTTTGGCAGGCAGAATACGTAAAGCGCCGTTTGGAAGAAAAATATCCGGAGCTGACCGTTGCTTTAAAGAAGATGACGACCAAGGGCGATCAGATTCTCGATGCCCCGCTCGCAAAGATCGGCGGCAAAGGTCTCTTTACAAAGGAACTTGAAGACGCCATGTTAGAAGGTGAAGTTGACATCGCTGTTCATAGCTTAAAGGATATGCCTACAGAGGTGCCGTCGGGTCTCATCATCTCTGCGATTACAAAGCGCTTTGACGTGGGGGATGCCATCGTCAGCTCGAAATACGAAGCGCTGGCTGATCTTCCGAAGGGAGCGAAGGTCGGTACGAGCAGCCTTCGCCGCAAAGCGCAGCTCTTGCATGAAAGGCCTGACCTCGATATTCACGACCTTCGCGGCAATGTCGGCACGCGCTTAGATAAGCTGGAAAGTGAGAACTTCGATGCTGTCATACTGGCTGTTGCAGGCCTTAAGCGCCTTGGCTTCGGCGATCGAATCACAGAGGTCATCGACCAAAAGATCATGCTGCCCGCCGTCGGGCAGGGGGCGCT
>CAUVCH010000051.1:0-6724 GCA_963550265.1 uncultured Mitsuokella sp.
GTCGAGGTTAGTCCTTGCCGACGATGTAATCTGGACATTCAGTGTTTCTGCTACCGTATTTCTGAGCTTCTTGATATCTGGGATCCAGTAGCTGATTCCCTTGATATAAAGGGGCTTTCCGGGCACCATCTCCGTTTGGAGGCCATTCTTCTGCGCTTCCTTCAGCGTCCCTGCAAACTCGAGAATCTGGCGGAAGGAGAGATCGGTCTTGATAGAGCTCATGACTTCCTTGATGATGGAAGGAAGATGCGGGATAATGGCAGGCGATACGAGCTTATCCATACACGCCTTCATGAACTTCTGCTGGCGCTTGATGCGGCCGATGTCGCCCTCCTCATCACGGTAGCGGACATAGGTGACAGCCGTCTTGCCGTCCATATGCTGCATACCGGGCTGAAGGTCAATGACAAGACCGCCGTCATCGTCCCATGGATCTTCGTATTTCATTCGCTTTTCGACGTCGATATCAATGCCGCCGATGGCATCGATAATCTTTTGGAAAGACTTTGTATTGATGATGACATAGTGATCGATATTCAGTCCAAGGAAATCTTCAACAGTGCGCTGCGTCAGCTTCTCGCCGCCATAAGCATATGCCGCATTGATCTTATCCCAGCTGTGTCCCTTGATCTTCACGCGAGTATCGCGTGGGATAGAAAGAAGCGATGCCTTGTTCTTCTTAGGATCAATCGCTGCTACCATGAGCGTATCACTTCGCCCGACATCGTCGTCGCGTTCGTCAACGCCCATGATCATAACGGTTGACTTATCATGCGCTGTGAGCAGCCCCTCTTCCACTGTAGAATCGTCTTCTTTATCCAGAAGACCTGAGGAGGCAAAGAGTGCACCAATACCGGCGGCGATGACAAAGACGAAGGCAAGGATAACGTAGAGCCAGATGCGGCTTTTTTTTCTCCTTCGGATTCTCTTACTACTTGGTCGTACTTCCAAATTTCTACCTTCTTTTTGCATGGCTCGTTTTGGCATCGGTCTACTGCAATATATTCTCACGCGTATCCACAGGTAAACAGGCGAGCAGCCAACAGCTGCAACGAGCACGATAAAATAAAGCTATGCAAGCACTTTATTTTATCGTTATTTTATGAAAATCCGCGGGAACAAAAAGTATTCGTCCCTAAACGCATCTGCCACGTTTTCCGTCTCCTGTTCTTGCGGTTTTTTTCTAATCGCGCTACAATGAAAGCGAAAAGAACAAGTATATATTATGTTTAGAATTATTCAGTGGAAGGTCACGACGATCCTCAAGGACAAGGGTGATTCACACGATCCACAGTCTGCAGCGCAGCAGCGAATAGGCAAAGGCCTGTGAGGAAGGAGACAGTGCAAATGATGACACTTCAACGACTTTTTAAAATCATAAAGGGAACGCTCCTCGTCGTTTTACTGACGTTTTGCCTTCAGTTTTTCCTTGACATTCCCATCCTAAGCCATTACTTTTTAGAAATCCTCATCATCGAGGCATTGATTCCCATCGTTGCCGGGCTGGTATGGGTATACGGCTGGGTCTTTCATAACGAGGAAGCAAATTTCACACCTTCCATGCCGCAGAAACGCCTGCGAATCTACAAGGGACTACTCATCCTAAACACGCCTGTATTCATCATTATCGGTATTATCGGTATCGTTTTATCGGAAATCATCCAGGCTTACTACAGTATCATCTATCTTGTCATAAATGTTTGGCTCGCGCTAGGATTTGCACTCTTTTATCGCCTCGTTCACCGCGAGAAAATGCGAATGCTCGAGGCAAGTGATCTAGCTGAGGAAGAAAAGCAGCTGCGGCGCGAAACTGCAGCAATGCAAAAGTACTATATCAACCGCATATGTTTGTTCATTGGCATCGCCCTCGTTATCTTAGCCGCAGCTCTCCTATGGATTCTATCACAAATCAACGGATAAGACCAAGTCCAAAAGCCCCCGAAACGTGAGGTTTCGGGGGTTTTATTATATGATTCTTCCAGTCGATCAGATATCGAGATTCCGAACGAGTTTCGCATTTTCCTCGATGAATTGCCGTCTCGGCTCTACCTTATCGCCCATGAGGATGGTAAAGAGTTCATCAGCTTCTTCAGCATCTTCCATATCCACGCGCAGCATGGTGCGGCCTTCCGGATCCATTGTCGTCTCCCAAAGCTGCTCAGGATTCATCTCGCCAAGACCTTTATAACGCTGAACCGTGATGCCGTCTCGACCTACTTCATCTAGCTTTTTCGCGAGTTCCTCATCGCTATAGGTATACCAATGCGTCTTGCCCTTTCGAATCTGATAGAGGGGCGGCTGAGCGATGAAGACATGGCCGTGTTCGATCAACGGCTTCATATAGCGATATAAGAAAGTGAGAAGCAGCGTTCGAATATGCGCGCCGTCAACATCGGCATCGGTCATGATGATGATCTTTCCATAACGGCGCTTGGCAAGATCAAAGTCCTCGCTAATGCCCGTGCCGAATGCGGTGATCATCGTGCGAATCTCAGCGTTAGCAAAGATCTTATCCAGCCGTGCCTTCTCAACGTTCAAAATCTTTCCGCGAAGCGGAAGAATGGCCTGAAAACGACGGTCACGGCCCTGCTTTGCCGAACCGCCGGCGCTGTCGCCCTCGACCAAGTAAATTTCTGCCTGCTCAGGGTCTTTTACCGAACAATCCGCCAGCTTTCCCGGAAGGCTGGAGACTTCCAGCGCATTCTTGCGGCGAGTCAGTTCACGTGCTTTCCGCGCGGCCTCTCTTGCGCGCGCCGCCATGATCGCCTTGTCGATGATGCGTTTTGTGATGACCGGATTCTCTTCAAAATACTCCGATAGGCCTTCCGTGACAATGGAATCGACAATGCCGCGAACTTCTGAATTGCCCAGCTTCGTCTTCGTCTGCCCTTCAAACTGCGGCTCACGAATCTTTAAGCTGATGACGCAGGTAAGCCCTTCGCGAACATCATCGCCAGAAAGGTTCCCGTCTTTTTCTTTCAAAATATTCTGCTTGCGGGCAAAGTCGTTCGCCGCACGGGTCAAGGCAAGCTTGAAGCCGGCAAGATGCGTGCCGCCCTCTTCTGTATTGATATTGTTGACAAAGGAGTAGATATTCTCCTGATAACTATCGTTGTACTGAATGGCGATCTCAACGACCGTTCCATCCTTAACACCGTTGAAGTAGATAGGCTCAGGGTTAAGTTTTTCCTTCTTGCGATTGAGATGCTCGACAAAACTCTTGATGCCGCCGTCAAAGTGGAAGGTCTCCTCGCGCATCGGTTCTGAGCGAAGATCCGTCAGACGAATGGTGATGCCGTGGTTGAGAAAGGCGAGTTCGCGCAGACGATGACGGAGCGTCTCATAACTATAGTGCGTGACAGTAAAAATTTCTGGATCCGGTACAAAATGAACGCGGGTTCCTGTCTCTTCTGTGTCGCCGACGACCGCCAGCGGATGTACCGTGACGCCGCGCTGAAAGGAGATCTCGTGAATCTTCCCATCGCGCTTGATCGTGACGTCCATCGAGGTCGAAAGCGCGTTGACAACGGAGACACCGACACCGTGAAGACCGCCGGATACCTTGTAGCCATCGCCGCCGAACTTGCCGCCCGCATGAAGGACGGTGAGGACGACTTCGACCGCAGGCTTGCCGCTCTCATGCATATCGACAGGAATGCCGCGGCCGTTATCGACGACGGTGATGCTGTCATCTCTCTCTATGGTTACAGAAATCTCGCTGCAATAACCTGCGAGCGCTTCATCAATAGAGTTGTCGACGACCTCATAGACGAGGTGATGCAGACCGCGCTCACTTGTCGAACCGATATACATGCCCGGGCGCATGCGGACAGCTTCGAGCCCTTCAAGAATCTGAATCTGATCGGCACCGTAGTCCGCATCAACAGCGGTAACCTCCGCCGCGTCCTCATCGAGATGAATCGTAACGCCTTCTGTATCAAGCTCTGCGTCCGAAAGATCTTCCGTCGATACGGGCACGGTTGGTCTCTTATCCACAGAATCGGCATCCTCTGTAAAATCAATAGAAGTTCCCTTTTCGTTCGCCATATAGCTCTCCTTTTCAAAATCTCTGCAAGATGGAACTCTTTCCCATATATCCGCTGCCCACATTCCGATGTAGAATCTACGTAAAATGTTACGGACATGCTTGCCCCACGCAAACGCCTCGTTACGCAAGCGGTCGTGCACTTGTACGCTGAACAACCGGCGGACTTCTTAAACGCGCTGCGCTTGGACGAAAGAAGTCCGCCGGGGCGTACCGTGCACTTTCCCCGCTTGCTTCACTAAGGTTTGCTTAGGCGCATCGTATTTTTCCGTAACATTTACGGTAGAGCCCCGATGTATTATGCAAAGGCATCAAACGTCCACTTTGTTCGGCTTGCTAGAGTCGTAGGCGTCAAGATGGAAAGGTATATCTTTGCATCGGTCAAGATGACGGATTTCGCTTCTCTATCCGGCGCTTCCAAATGAATCACTCGCCCTTTTGCTTCGAAATCCCTTAAAGCCTCATCACTCAGCAAGCTTCTGGCATAGATTCCGAGAATCTCCCTCGCATGGATGGCAGTGCCGCCGCCAAGATGAAGGAACATCAGCTTTTTCCTTTCTTCCAACCGCTTTTTCCCCGCAGTGAAAATACTTCATAACGCTTTGGGTAGCGATAACCTTCGGGGTGAGACATGTCGTGACGAAGTTCGTAGATGGTCTTTCGCATGATTTCCTCCGTCAGCTTGTCCGGAGGAATGATGCGAGCGAGCATGACGAGCATGCGCGCCTCCAGACTTTCCGTATCCGTCGCGGGAAGATGCGCCGCCATTTGCTGTACGAGCTGGCTTCGCTGTTCATTCAATAGCTTTGGCGTGCACTCCGGAACAAAATCTTTGACATCCTGATTCCTCGCCCACGGAATTTCCCTCAAGACAGCGCGTATTTTACTGCGAAGAAACGCCCTTCGCCTGCTTCTACAAGAGAAACAGATCTTTTCCTTCTTTGGAATGAGTGCACCACAGATTTTACAGGGCGTATAGCCCTCTTTTTTACGCCAAGCATCGACCTGTGCACGTCTTATAGCAAGAGACAATACTTGCTTAGCTAGATCTGGGTCACTGACCTTTGCCGCAAGGATACGTGCCCTTGCCATTTCATCTTCTGACAGATGAATCGCGCGGCTTTCCTTTGCTATATTTCTCTGCGGCGTCTTATCTTTAACAAGAACAGACTCATCGAAACAATCGAAGTGCTTCGTGAAGCGAATCTCTTTGATGATCTTTGCATGCATAAGACGACTTGCTTTTTCAACAATATCCGACACCATCATGGCAATCTGATTTGCCCAGACAGGTTCATATGTGTGGAGAAAGAGCGTTTCATCCTTGATGGCAACAGCATGTACTTTGCGTGCCACCGCCTTGCCGACGATATCTTCCCAATGCACGAGAAGATATCGCCGACGAAACTCCTTGCTGACACGCCCGCCATAGTCATCCATAGCTTCTGGGAGAATCATCTCTATCTTCGCCAAGCCCGTCGTTCGTCGACGTTTCTCAGCCATAGCTTACCTCATAATTCTACCGCTGCGGACATGATAGAAAACGCCCATTGCGGTATCCGGGAAATACGCTTCGTCCGTTGCCGTTATAACCGTTTGGATGTATTCGTGTCTCAGAAAGGAAAGAAGTGCACGGCGACGCGTGATATCAAGTTCACTCATGACATCATCGAGTAAGAGTATCGGATATTCTCCCGTTTCTGCATGAAGGAATTCCAGTTCCGCAAGCTTTAGGGAAAGAACGCCCGTCCGCTGCTGCCCTTGTGAACCAAAGGTCTTTAGATTGGCACCGTTGACATGAAAAATAAGGTCATCTCTATGCGGTCCAATACCCGTGATACCGCGAAGGATATCGGTTCTCTGGTTCTGCTTCAACATGTGATTATACCATGAAAGAAGGCTTTCTGTCACGTCAGCTCCTTTTCCGTACACATCGTAAGAAACCGATAGATTCTCTGCACTCGTCGTAATGCGGCGATGCATGAGGTTAGCAAGCATAGACAGTTTTTTCGTCGCTTCGATGCGCTTTTTTGTGATGGCAGCAGCTTTTGGTATAAGCTGTGCATCCCAGATATCAAGGGCATCACAGCTTGCTGCATGTTCACGAATGCGTTTTAAGAGAGCACTGCGGTGTTTTAAGATGCGGTTGTAGTCAAGAAGATTTTGATAATAAGCCGGATTTGCTTGACTTAATTCGCGGTCGAGAAAAGCCCGGCGTTCGCTCGGAGAGCCTTTGATGAGAATGAGGTCTTCCGGTGAAAATAGCACGCTCTTGACGGAACCAAGCAGCTCTTTCGGACGAATGGGATGCTCGTTCAAAAGGATTTGCCGCCGCCTATCACGTATAAATTGGAAGGACAGTGTATTTTTTACACCAAGTCGTGAAAAGGTCAGTGCAATCTGTCCAGCAGGGGCATGCCAGCGAAGCAGTTCAGCATCTCTGTGTGTTCGGTGTGAATGTGCAAGAGATGCATAGTATATGGCTTCGATGATATTTGTCTTTCCCTGTGCATTCGGTCCGATAACAATATTGATATTAGGTGAAAGTATGAGATCTAGTGCGCTATAGTTTCGAAAATCCTTAAGCTCCAGCTTTTCGATGATCATATGCTTTTGCCTTAATCGTTTTCTTCTTTTTCTGTCAAGCAGACCTGCCAGGTACCTATACCCTCGATGGCG
>CAUVCH010000052.1:0-6655 GCA_963550265.1 uncultured Mitsuokella sp.
ACACTAAATTGTGTCGCAAAGCTTCAAAGTTCTATCATATCCTTCATCTTCTCAAACTTTGCATCACCGATGCCCTTGACATTTTTGATATCTTCCGGCGCCTGAAAGGCCCCATTTGTTTCGCGGTATTCTACGATGCGCTTTGCCATGGCAGGACCGATGCCCGGCAGGCGATCGAGCTCCTGTTCATCTGCGGTGTTGATATTCACCTTTCCATCTTTACTCACCGCAGTTTTCCCATTTTTTGCCGTTTCGCTTTTTGCACTTTCCGCAGGCTTTCCCTCTGCCTTTTCGGGGACGCGAATCTGCTGCCCATCTTTTAGCTTCTGCGCCATATTGACCTTATCCCCGTCCGATGTTGGAAGAAGACCACCGCAGGCGTTTATGGCATCGGCTACGCGTGCGCCCTCTTTTACCGTGACAATGCCGGGCTTATTGACTGCCCCCGTCACATAGACGCTGATTTCATTTGGTGTTGCTGTTTCCGCCGTCGCTTCAGATAGCGGCTCAGCATCGTTCTGCGTCGTAAGACCATAGATTGTCCCTGCCGCTGCCGCCAAGACAATAACCAAGAGTATGACCATGGATTTCTTATGCATCGGCATCTTGCTCACCTCGAAATATGCTCTTTTTTCAATGTGTTTTTTATATCACCGTGCACACTTTGACTTGAATCGTAACTCTTTCATCAAGGTTCGGCATCCTGCGGCTCAACCACGGCTTCAAAGACAATAGAAGTCACACCATTTGCTCCACGCGACTTCAAGAACGTCCAGGTACGATTCGTATCTTCTCTTTGGATTCGCGATGCAAGAATGTCATCGCTCTTTAGATCCCGCCGGCCAAATGCACGATTGGCAGAGGAAAGACCGATTTCATCCATCTTCATGCCAAGTGCCGAGAGGATGTTGATGTAGATAGCTCGAATATTTTCTACAGCGGCATCATCCAGCTTCGTACGCGAAAGAATGACGATATTGGATAATTTACCGGCCTTGTTCGCGTTGATTAGAAGAGCCGCGTCAGTACCGATAGGCGCTATATAAGCATCGTAGTTCCCCATTTCCTTTTTCTGCGGCACGCCGTTGACTTTAAACTTTCCTGCGGCTTCGTTGTACGCCGAAAGGAAGCTGTCTACCGTTGCTTTGTCATCCAGCTGCACTTTAACAGACTTATCCTGGATCTCTGCGGAAACCGCTGCGTTCTCCGCTGCAAAGGATATACCTGTCTGAAATGACAGGCCAAAAGCAGCTGCCGCAAGCGCAGTAAGCCCCATTTTTAAAATGTTCATATGATTTTCCCTTTCTTATCTTTTCAATATCCAAAAAACTATGGGAAGCACCTTATGTATTATACCAAATTCATACAGAAAATAAAAACTTTCTTCATACACTTCTGTAACGTATGTGATTTTACATGCCTTGGCAAAACGTATATAATGAATGAAATTTTGAATTTTCAGGGCGAATGCCTGCCGGCGCTTTTATAGAAGACGCGGCAAGCCTTTTGTGCCCTCTGGGAGGTTCCACCATGCAAAAGATTGCGATTTATGGTAAAGGCGGCATTGGAAAGTCCACGATGACGAGCAATCTCGCGGCAGCGTTGGCCGTTCTCGGAAAGCGCGTCATTCAGATCGGCTGCGATCCAAAGGCGGACTCCACCATCAACCTCCTGGGCGGCACACCGCTTATGTCTGTCATGGGTTATATGCGTGCGCACGACACAGAGCCGACGCGCCTTGACGAAATCTCTCGCACGGGTTTTGGCGGTATTCTCTGCATCGAGACAGGAGGTCCGATGCCAGGACTTGGCTGCGCAGGACGTGGCATCATTAAGACCTTCGACCTCCTGGAAGACCTTGCACTGTTCGAAACCTTCCGCCCCGACATCGTGCTCTACGACGTTCTGGGCGACGTCGTATGCGGCGGCTTTGCAGCACCTATCCGAGAGGGCTATGCCGAAGACGTCCTGATTGTGACCTCCGGCGAAAAAATGGCACTTTATGCGGCAAACAATATAGCAAGTGCTGTAGAAAACTTTGCCGATCGCGGTTATGCGAAAGTTCGCGGTGTTATTCTCAACCGGCGGAATATCCCTGGCGAGGGCGAAAAGGTTGAAACATTCGTAAAATCTCATGGAATCGGGATCATTGCAGACATTCCGCGAAGTGATGCCATAAACTACGCCGAAGAGCAGGGAATGACCGTCATAGAGCGCGACAAAACGCTCCCTGTCAGCAAAAAATTTCTGGAACTTGCAGGAAAACTCATCCAAGAAGAGGGACATGTGCATGACTGAACATACAGGCGCACCTTACTATATCACAGCCCATGAACTTGCCGTCCTCGGCGACATTCCCCGCGAGATGCTGACGAGCGAGAATCTCATTTACAACTCGCCGGCTGCACTCGACTTTAATTCGCCGGGGGCGGAGGGCTTTGGCGTAAAGCGCGCGGGGCTGGCGATTCCAGGCAGCATCATGCTCCTCATCTCTCCTGCCTGCTGCGGGCGCAATACCTCAGCTCTTCGCGGCACAGAGAATTTTGGCGAGCGCTTCGGTTACCTGCTCCTTGATGCAACGGACATCGTGACGGGAAAGCATTTATCAAAAATACCGGAGGCGGTCGCTGCCTTTGTCAAGAGCCGAGCGACTGCACCGACTGCCGTCATGCTCTGTATCACCTGCGTTGATGCCCTGCTTGGTACGGATATGGAACGCGTCTGCCAAAAAGCACAAGCACGTGTCAATCTACCCGTCCTTCCCTGCTATATGTATGCACTTACGCGCGAAAGCTCGCATCCGCCAATGACTGCCGTTCGAAAGACTGTCTATAGCCTGCTGACAAAAAAGAAGAAGCGCGGCACCGTCGCGAATCTTCTTGGCTTCTTTTCTCCTTTGGCGGAGGAAAGCGAGCTATTTTCGCTGCTTGAAAGCATTGGCATCCGCCGCGTACAGCAGCTTGGTGCATGCCAGACATATGCAGAATACGAGGAACTTGCCGCCGCAAATTTCAACCTCGTCTTAAATCCGGAAGCACGCGAAGCAGCGGAATTTTTTCGAAAGGAGTTGAAGATCCCCTATATTGAGCTCACAAGGCTTTATCAATTAGATAAAATAGATCGGCAGTACAAAAGTCTGGCAGCCGTGCTTTCCTATTCCTTTCCCATTCCGAAACAAAGAGACGAAGCAGAGGCGGCGGCCGAAGGATTTCTCCGGCATCATACGGAAGAACAGATTGCCGTCGGCAGCCGTATCAATGGCAATTCCTTCGAGCTTGCACTTGCGCTCACACGCTATGGCGTCCGTGTCAGCGAAATCTATGCGACACCACAGACAAGCGATTTTCCCTTTATCAAGAAACTCGGCGAACTTTCCCCCGATATAAAAATTTATACGAATATATCTCCGCGCATGTTCTATTATGAACCCGTGGAAAGTAATGTAACGCTCGCCATTGGACAAGATGCCTGTTATTATCACCCAACAGCACATCACGTATTTTGGCATGGAGAGACGCAGCCTTTCGGTTATCAGGGTGTGCGCGATCTCTTCCGCGCTATGAAGGAGGCAGTGAAGTGAAAGGATTACGTCTCTTTCTCCCTCCCTTTGCGCCGGATACGGCGGGTGCCGCCTCTCTTCTCTACCCTTTAGGCGGCATGGTCATTATCATCGATGCCGGCGGCTGTGCAGGAAATATCTGCGGTTTCGACGAGCCGCGCTGGGAAACTGCCGGTACAAAGAGCGCCGTCTTCAGTGCCGCACTTCGCGATATGGATGCCATCATGGGGCGCGACGACAAGCTCGTCGAGAAAGTCTCACGTGCAGCAAGAGAAATCCATGCGAATTTTATCGCCCTCGTCGGTACGCCTGTTCCCGCTGTCATCGGAACGGATTACCGCGCGCTCTGTCGTATGCTTGAAAAACGCGTTGGTATCCCTTCGATTGCCATTGACGCCGACGGCACACACGATTATGACAAAGGCATTGAAAAGGCATATCTCGCCTTACTGAAGAGCAAAGTTCATGCCTTTGCCGCATCTCCTAACAAGACGGCAAGTGATACAGCCGGTGTTCTCGGCGTAACTCCACTCGATTTCTCAAGCGAAGAAAAGGCTGAAATCAAATCCTTCCTTCAAACGCATGAATATAACCGCGTCACCTTTTATGAAGCATACGCGGATTTTACAGGCGATGTCCTCCCTTGTGTCAATTTCGTTGCCTCCCCATCCGGACTTTGCGCGGCAAAATTTATGCAGAAGCATTGGAATATCCCGTTTCATCTCTTACAGGATGCCTTGTTGGACAAAGAAACTTTATTAAAAACCGCACAGCTTACCTCTGCGAAAAACATCCTTGTCCTTCATCACATGCTGAAGGCAAGTGCTGTTCGCATTGCGCTTCGCCGCACGCACCCTGATGCCAACATCACAATTGGCTCGTGGTTTTTAGCAGATACAGCGCTTATGGAAGAGGGCGACTTGCTTTTAAAAGAGGAATCAGCTTTCATAGATGTGGTAAAGGAACGCGGATTTGATGCCATCTTAGGCGATGGCTTACTAAAGCGTGCGCTCCACGATTACGCGGGTACGTTCCTTCCTCTTCATCATTTTGCCGTTTCCGGCGCAGAGGAGTTTTCATAGCATGAAGACGATTTCATTAAAGATCTGCGGTATTGTCCAGGGCGTAGGTTTTCGCCCTTTTGTCGCAAAGCTTGCACGTGCCTACGGCATCAGAGGAACCGTCGCCAACCGCGGCTCTTATGTTGAAATCTTTGCCGCCGGCACAGCAGAAGACCTTCGTATCTTTCAAGGGGAGCTTTTAGAAAAGGCACCAGAGCGTTCAAGCATCCTAAGCATTCATGTGACAGAGGTGAAAGGCGCAAAGCACTTTACAGGATTCTCGATTATAGAGAGTGAACGAGATACCGGCGCTGTCTTTGTCTCGCCGGACATAGCCATCTGCGAAAACTGCAAAAAAGAGCTCTTTACTCCATCCAACCGCCGCTATCTCCATCCTTTTATCAACTGTACTGCCTGTGGCCCACGACTCACCATTCTCGACGCCATGCCGTATGACCGCGAGCGAACGAGCATGAAGAATTTTCCAATGTGCGGTAAATGTGCTGTAGAGTATCACGATCCTGGCGACCGCCGCTACGATGCACAACCCCTCTGCTGCAACAACTGCGGCCCAGAATACTTCATTCTAGACCGGTCAAACATTCGAAACAACAGAGCCATAGAGAAGGTACGACGGGTTCTCGCCGATGGCGGCATTGCGGCAATCAAGGGCATCGGCGGTTTTCATCTCGCTTGCGATGCTAGAAACAGTGCTGCCGTTATGAAACTTCGCAAGCGAAAACACCGCCCGCGAAAACCATTCGCCGTCATGCTGCGAGATATGGATGAAGTTCGAAAAGAGCTGCTGACGACATCTGCCATGGAATCCGTTATGCAGGGATCTCAAAAACCAATTCTTCTTCTGAAGAAACGAATGTCCAGCAGCCTCTCTCCCGTCGTCGCTCCCGGCAACCCGAAGATTGGTGCGATGCTTCCCTACGCTCCGATTCAGATGCTTCTTTTCGACTATCCTGACGGCATAAATGCACCGAGCGCACTCATCATGACGAGTGGCAACCCAACGGGTGCACCGATCTGCCATACGGATGCAGAAGCAGAACAGGCGCTGGCAAAAATTGCAGATATTATCTTGACAAACAACCGTCCGATTCGCCTTCGAGCAGACGACAGCGTCATGGACTTTTTTGAGAACAGACCCTATATGATTCGCCGCAGTCGCGGCTATGCTCCGCTTCCCATCATATTGTCGGAAAACAAAGAGAAAAAGGGCGATATACTTGCCGTTGGCGGCGAGCTAAAGAATACCTTTACCATAGCGAAGGACAACCTTCTCTACCCATCGCCCTATATCGGCGATATGACAGACCTTCGCACGGCAGATGCGCTGAAAGATGCTGTGCGTGATATGAAAACCCTCCTTGAGGCATCGCCAAAGCTTGTTGTCACCGATATGCATCCGCGGTATAATACGAAGCGCGTGGCAGAATCCTTTGGTATCCCAGTCGTCTGTGTACAGCACCACTACGCCCATATACTCTCGTGCATGGCGGAAAACAAGTACCTTGCTCCTGTCATCGGCATAGCTTTCGACGGTACGGGATATGGCACTGACGACACAATCTGGGGCGGCGAGATTCTGCGCGTAAGTCTCAAAGGTTTCACGCGTTTAGGAAGCATAGAACCCTTTCCACAGGCAGGCGGCGACAAGTCTTCCATGGATGGCTGGCGCATTGCCCTCGGTATCCTCTACACGCTCTACGGTGAGGAAGGGGCACGGAAAATCGCAGATCAATTCAACCTCGCATCTGAGACAGAGAGAACGGCTGTCTTTTTCATGGTGAAAAATCATATCAACTGCTTTACTTCGACAAGCGCGGGGCGCCTTTTCGATGCTGTAAGTACACTGCTTGGCATACGAAAATGTTCCAGCTTCGAAGGTGAAGCCGCCATGGACTTAGAATCTTCTGCCGAAACCTTCGAATGTCGTCTCAAAGATGAAATGCCTTTGCCTTCAGGCGAAGATATCTTAGATTTAGCAATCGAAACCGCGAAGGACGGTCGCTTCCTTCTTCCC
>CAUVCH010000053.1:0-6541 GCA_963550265.1 uncultured Mitsuokella sp.
CGAACGAGAAAATTTTTACCGAGCGTCAGCGGCGTATCATCCATCCAGAAAAGATCAGCTTCGAACGTATTTGCTAAGGTGATACCGCTGTCTTTTTCCAACACGCAGCCACGCGAGACATCGACCTCACGGCTCAGAGCAATCGTCGCCGGCTGTCCCTTTTCAGCTGTCTTGGAATCACGACCTGCAATGTTGATGCTCGTAACCTCAGCTTTTTCACCGCTCGGGAATGTGCAGACCGTATCACCGACGCGAATCGCGCCGCTCTCAACCTGCCCTTGAAAGCCACGGAAATCAAGACTTGGACGGCAAACACGCTGAACGGGCATATAAAAGCCCTCTTCCGCCGCCTTTTCTGAAACATCGACCGTCTCAAGATAGGGAAGGAGCGCCTTACCCGTATACCACGGGATATTCGTCGAAGGCTCCATGATATTATCGCCTTCTGTCGCTGAGACGGGGATCAGCTTGATGTTTTCAAGCAGGAGCTCATCCTTTAAGGCGAGAATGTCCTTCTCAATCGCTTTGAACTTCGCCTCGTCATAGTCGATGAGATCCATCTTATTGATGGCAAAGACAAAGAAGCGAATGCCCATGAGCGCACAGATGCGGGCATGGCGGCGCGTCTGCGTGAGAACGCCTTTGCGTGCATCGACGAGAATAACAGCAAGGTCGGCAAAGGATGCACCGCAGGCCATGTTGCGCGTGTACTCCTCGTGTCCCGGTGTGTCGGCACAAATAAAGCTGCGGTTATCTGTCGTAAAGTAACGGTATGCAACATCGATCGTTATGCCCTGCTCGCGTTCCGCCACCAGACCATCGAGCAGCAAAGAATAGTCGATGTCGCCGCCGCGGCTGCCAATCTTTGAATCGAGAATCAACGCCTCTTCCTGGTCGGCATAAATCAACTTCGCATCGTAGAGGAGATGACCGATCAGCGTTGATTTCCCATCGTCAACGCTGCCGCACGTAATGAATTTTAAAAGTCCCTGCATCAGAAATAACCCTCCCTCTTACGACGTTCCATGCTGCCGGCACCGCCGTCATGATCGATGACACGGCTTGTACGCTCCGATTCTGCTGCCCCGAGCGTCTCATCGACGATCGCATCCAGCGTTGTCGCCTTCGACTCGACACCACCGGTCAGCGGATAGCAGCCGAGCGTACGGAAGCGAATGACCTTGCGCCGTATATCTTCCGGCTTCAAGTGCAGCTTTTCAACGATGCGTTCGTCATCCACCATGATGATGTTGCCGCCACGCTCGATACACGGACGTTCCTTCGCAAAATAAAGTGAGACGATGTCAATGTTCTCACGGCGGATATACTGCCAGATATCTTTTTCCGTCCAATTGGAAATGGGGAAGACGCGCATGCTTTCGCCCTGAGCGATCTCCGTATTGTAGAGCTTCCACATCTCGGGACGCTGTTTCTTCGGATCCCATGCCTGCGCTGCATTGCGGAAGGAGAAAATGCGCTCTTTTGCACGGGACTTCTCCTCGTCGCGACGACCGCCGCCAAACGCTGCCGTGAAGCCATACTTCGTCAATGCCTGCTTCAAAGCCTGCGTCTTCATGATGTCTGTATAACTCGAGCCGTGGTCGAACGGATTGATGCCCTCACGGATGCCATCTTCGTTCTTGTATTCGATCATATCAAGACCGTATTTTTTCGCCTGCTCGTCACGGAAGGTTATCATCTCGTGAAATTTCCACGTCGTGTTGACGTGGAGGAATGGGAAGGGCGGCTTTTCTGGATAGAACGCTTTGAGCGCCAAATGGAGCATGACGGAGCTGTCCTTGCCGATAGAATACAGCATGACTGGCTTTTCACACTCCGATGCGACTTCGCGGATGATGTAGATAGCCTCCGCTTCCAACGCATCGAGATGCGAATCTTTTTTCATATATGTCCCTCTTTCTTATGTAAAATAATGCGTCAATACTTATTGGAAGACCGACGGTCGATGACAATTTCCCGCACCGTTCCCGTAGATTTTACCACGCGCCAAATATAGCGATGATCTTTCCTTTCCACCGTCATACAGCTGCCTTTGCCGCCCAGGTCTGCCCCTAGATAATACTCGATCGCTGCCGCAGGACAAGTCTTCATACAAGCGGTACAGCCCCAGCAATCGCGTGGACTGCGCATCTTCGCCTTACCATCCTGCAAAAGCAGCAATGAACCGGGACAAGCCTCCGTACAGGCGCCGCAACCGATACATTTCGCCATATGGATCTTAATGCTCATAGCGGTCTCCTTTCACCAGCGGACGCGTAATGACTTCAAACCGACCATCGACGAGACGCGTGTTGACATAACAGTCCCATGCCGCATCACGCGCAGGATAATCCGCATTCTCACCAAAAATATGCCAGCGCGTCTCCTTTCGAGCAGCAAGATGCGCAATCAGTGCGCGGCATACGGTCAGACGCTCCTTTAGCTCGTAAACATGAAGCAGCTCAAACGGATCCCTTGCAGGAAGGCCCTTTGCCTCCGTTTGTAGTACTTTGATGCGTGCATCTGCCACCAATAGGCGCGCTGCGTTGTAGCGATAATCCGTATGGATGCCGCCTGCATATTCGTCCATCGTCTTTTGCATCGCTTCTTCAAGCGTCTCGGCTGTGATCCCTATATCTGCCGCATCCGCTGCATAATGACACTCGATTTCAGCAATCCGGCGTTTCGTCGCTGCTTCATCCGCCTTCGGCATCGCCGCGCCTTTCGCATATACCGCTGCCGCACGCGCCGCTATCTCACCTTCGACCATTGCCCCCGTCACATACTTCTGCGGTGCACCACCTGCGACGTCGCCCGCAGCAAAAAGCCCTTTTACCGTCGTCGCGCGGTCAGTATCGACCCAGTAGCCGCTTGCCGTATGACCGCCGACGATATACGGCTCTGTTCCTTCGATCTCAACATCATGCGCATCGGGACCGTCTTCTTCCATCCACTTCAGCGTCTGCGCCGGTGCCATGTTGAGATAGGCACGCAGAAGATCGCCTTCTTTTTCCGCTCCAATGCCCTCGGTATGCAGGTAGCAAGGACCATGCCCCGCTCGGTTTTCCTCAACGGTACCATAAATACGCTCTGGTGTCGAGATGCCGTATTTCGTTTCGTAGACCTCACCCTTTGCATTGACCTGTTTTGCACCAACGCCCTGAGCAATCGTCCCCGTCGGCGCTATCGTATCCTTGCATCGAAGCGCGACAAAGCGATTTTCAAACGTCGTCATCTCTGCCCCTGCGCGAATTCCCATCGCAAAGCCGGCGCCTGTGTTAAACGGTGAATACCACATCTTATGGCGGGAAAATCCAGGATTGTTCGGCCGATATAATCCAGCAGCGCCGCCCGTTGCAATAAGAACCGCCTTTGCTGAAATATCATAGAAGATCCTCTCACGCGTCGAAAATCCCCACGCACCTATCACACGTCTCTCATCACCGTTTCCCACTGTCTTTAAATCTATGATATTGACGTAGTTCAGCACCTTGACATTTTCCTGTTCACGTGCCGCCTTTGCCAAAATCGGCTTGATATTTTCCCCGTTGATCTTTACATTGCGCCAGCCGCGCGTCACATAGTTTCCGGCTTCATCCTTCAAGATGACGAGACCAAGTGCTTCAAGCTCCGCCGTGATGCGATTGACATTTTCTGCAATCGTCAGTACAAGGTCATCGCGGACGATGCCTTCGCCGTCTTTTTCCGCATACTTTACATAATCCATCGGTGTATGCCCCGGTGCAATATAGGCATTCAGTGCATTGACTCCTGCTGCCAGACAACCGCTTCGCTCGATATTTGCCTTTTCTGCAATGAGAACAGACAAGCCCGACTTTCCCAGTTTCGCCGCTGCAAAGCATCCCGCCGTTCCACCGCCGACGATGAGAATATCGGTAAAACAGCGCTGAACCTCCAGATTTTCTTCGCTCATAAAAACTCCTAAAATACAAAAGATTTTCTGCCCTATGTAACATCACTCGGTTAAAGCAATGCTGCCATCAAGATACCCACACTTGCTGCAAGAAGCATGGGATTTACTGTATCCGCCCGCCGTATGAGGAGAAGGTAGAGCGATGTAAGCACGACCAATACCGTAACCATTTCCGCAGCAAAGCGCGGCAGCATCAACCCCTTGGCAAGATTTAAATTTGCGAGGAAGAGTGCCAGCGCCACCTTGATAAGCAGACCACCGATGATGGGACGTACCCAACGGCTGATCGCGCGAAATGCCGGTACTTCACGAAAGGTGCGGATAAGCCGCGCGACAAGCCCGAAGACAAAGCCCGACCCTGATACACTAACGCCAAATCCTGCACATGCTGCGAGCAGCCCCATCACAGGACCGCCGGCAGCAGTTCCCATCAAAAAGCCAATGCCTGTCAAAATCTTGCAGAGAATCGACCCCGGCAGCACATTGGCGAGCGGAACGACAAGGCCAAAAAACGCTGCTGCTGGGAAAAGTCCTGTTGCGACAAACAGCCCGTCTGCAATTGTCAGGAAGGCATCGCCGCCGCCAAATGAGATCAGTGAGGAAAAATAACCGCGTCCGATAAAGGAGGCAAGCTCGGGAAATACGCCGAGCGCTGGAACTACTGTGAGCGAAAAGAAGATCAGCCAAGCGGCAAGTTCCTTCAATGCCCCTGCAAGAAAACGCCGCCCTGTTCCCGGTGCAATACAGCTCTTGCCGAAGCTATGGAAAAACGCACGCCCCGCCAAAACTGCCATGAGAATCGGAAGGATTTCTGCCAGCCATGTACCGCCCAAGATACCGCTCTTACCCTCTGACAGCACATAAAATACAAAAATCATCCCCGCTACAGCAAGACGTGTCTTCGAACGGCTGTTCACAAGAAAGAGGATCAAGAAGAAGGAAAGCCCCAGTACCGCAAGTGTCGATAGCCCAAAAAACGGAACGAAGCCGAAGCCGATCAGGCGGTAAACATCCGCCTCACCAGTCAATAGGAAAACCGTCAGCGTAATCACTGCCGCCATTTTCCAAGAGCCGCCTGTCACCGCATGTTCTGCGCGAAGCGTCTTCACTGTATAAAGAAAGAGCAGGCTCATGATGAACGCACCGATGGGAATCGAGAGATAGCGGATGAACGTCATCGCCCCCGCCGAATCCCCCGAGAGGAATGCGAGGATGCCGACCATCAATGCTGCGCCTGGAAGCGCCATCATAGACGCCGCTAGAATCATCCCCAACGCCCCTGCTACGCGCTGCCCTGTCCCTGCTGCAATCTCGACAGGAAGCGCACCTGGTGTAATCGATGCCGCGACGATGTCCTCTTGATACTCCGCCGTCGTCACGAGTTTTTTATCCCGCACGACCTCTGCTTCAATCACGGGAATCAGTGCATTGCCGCCGCCAAACCCAATCAGCCCGATGCGAAGCATGGAAGAAGCCAAGGTAAAAAGCCGCTTCCATTCCATACACCAGCTATTTGCTGCAAGAAAAGCCAACGCCGATCCCTTCTTCAAAGCCTCCACCATAACCATTTCCTCCCTTCGCAAAACATATTAAGTAAATATGTTTAACTAAATTTCTATTATCATACGCCTCTTTTGAAAAAATAGCAAGTAAAAATTATATAAGTAGTATGCTTTCATTATGTGGAACGTTATGATGAGGTATTGTCGTCAGGAAAAAGAAAAGCTCGCCGAAAGCGAGCAGAACAAAAAGCAGAGGAATACCTATATATCCGGCGCAAGCCACAAACAATGGTGGCGGCATTCCAACCGTGCGGCATTTCTCTACCATTCTTAATTTATTACAAGAAACAGCAAAGGGCAATATGAAAAAGCGTCTAAAAACGAAGGACCTACGGGTCTTGAACTAAAAAATTAGTTCCTCCATAGAATGGGATTTTTCTCCATACTTATCGTGAGAAAGAACCGCTCTTTCCTCCAGATTTCTGTTCGAGATGAACAGAATGTATCTCCATCCTACGATCCACCGCTTTCAACATGTCGTAGATTGTCAGCAAGGCTATCGTAACGCTGTGAAGTGCTTCGATTTCCACACCGGTCTTTCCCTCGCATTTCACCGCAGCAGTTACTTTCACAGCTCGCTTCGCCGCATCAAGTGCAAACGCTACCTTGCACTTGGTCAGAAAGAGCGGATGGCAGAGGGGAATCGCTTCACTTGTGCGCTTTGCCGCCATAATGCCGGCGATCCTTGCGATACCGAGAACATCGCCTTTCTTTGCCGTACCGGTCTGAATGGCAGAAAACGCCGCCTCATTCATCGTAAGGATACCGCTTGCGACAGCCTCTCGATGTGTCACCGCCTTGTCACCGACATCGACCATGACGGCCTCTCCCGCACGGTCAAAATGTGAGAGCCTCGGTTCACGCTTCCCCGCAACAATCTCTTCTCCTGCTTCGTTTCCCCTCATCGCGTTTCTCCCATACACTCTGCTTTTCTGCTGAAAAGACACGCCTGACAAAAAGAGCGTCAATAGCTCAGCGCGGTCAATATCCCCCATAGGATAAATTGAAATGCCATTTTCTCCTGCGATATCTGCCGCAGCCTCAG
>CAUVCH010000054.1:0-6340 GCA_963550265.1 uncultured Mitsuokella sp.
CTTTTGCAAAAGTTACGAACTCAATCGTCCATGGCAGAGCTTTGCCTCTCTTTTTTCGGTGGAGACAAAAGGGAGAGATGCAGATTCTGTCAGTACTATCGACCTCTCGTATACGGATTTTGAAAAGGGCAATCTTGTAAAGCTTAAGGAGGCAGTGGCACTCGGAGCGACTTTTTCGGGCAAAGCTCCTTTTGAACGCCTGGAAGGCCTTGCGATAACGTCTGAAGATGGTACGACCCGCTTTCTTTCCCGTGAGAATACGGCGTTTGCCGAGGCGCTTGCAGCACTTGAAAGGGTTAAGACTGTCATTGTACTTGACGCAAAGCTCTTTTGCCATACCAGCGTAGATTTCAAGGGGAAGCTCTATGATGCAAAGCTTTGCACCTATCTTCTGCATCCGGAGGATGCACATTACGAAATGGCGGATATTGTTCATCGCTTCCTGCCAGCGGATAATGTGCCGGAATCGGTGAGTGAAAAAGAATTTGCCGTATGGCAGGCAAAGATTCTTGCAAAACTGTTGCCCATTTATCAAGTAGCATTGGATAAAGAGGAGCTTGCAAAGCTTTATGAGACAATCGAACGACCGTTGATTCCCGTACTTTCCGATATGGAGCAGAATGGGGTTTATGTCAACCGCAAATCCCTTGAGAAAAAATCAGTCGAAGTCTGCGGGAAGATTTCTGCACTGCAAGATGAAATTTACGCCTTGGCAGGGCACGAATTCAATATCAACTCAACAAAACAGATCGGTGCGGTTCTTTTCGATGAACTAGGGCTTCCGCCGGTCAAAAAGACGAAGACAGGCTATTCGACGAATGCGGAAGTGCTTGAAAAACTTCGCTCTCATCATTCGATTGTCGATAAAATTCTTTCCTACCGCATGTGGACGAAGCTGAAGTCGACGTATCTCGACGGCATCAGCTTCCTTATCGATGAAGAATCCGGACGTGTTCATACGACCTTTAACCAGACGGTAACGGCGACAGGACGCCTCTCAAGTTCTGATCCGAACTTGCAGAACATTCCTGTCCGCACGGAGGAAGGGCGGACGATTCGCGGGCTCTTTGAACCGGGTGAGGGATATGATGCCATTCTATCTGCCGATTATTCGCAGATAGAACTTCGCGTGTTGGCGCATATGTCGGGCGATGAGAATTTTATCGACGCCTTTCAAAAGGTACAGGATATCCATGCGCGCACGGCATCGGAGGTCTTTGATGTTCCGCTGGAGGAAGTTACCTCTGAGCTTCGAAGACGGGCAAAAGCAGTTAATTTCGGCATTATCTACGGCATCAGCGATTTCGGGTTGGGGAAGAATCTCGGCATTTCGCGCAGGGAAGCAGGGGCGTATATAGCAACGTATTTTGAGCGTTATCCTGGCATTCGCGCTTTTATGGATGCTATGGTAGAGAGTGCACATAAGAGAGGCTATGTGACGACGATGTTCGGCCGCCGTCGCTATCTTCCTGCGATTTCAAGCCGAAATTTCACGCAGAGAAGCCTCGCCGAGCGCATGGCAATGAACACCCCGATTCAGGGGACAGCAGCAGATATCATTAAACTTGCGATGATCCGTACAGAAAGCGCTCTGAAGGCAGCTGGCTTGAAAAGCAGAGTCCTCTTGCAAGTTCACGATGAACTCGTGCTTGAAATTACGAATGAGGAGCGGGCAGAGGTCGAAGCTATTTTAAAAGAAGCCATGGAGCACGTGGTCGACTTAAGTGTGCCGCTGGTTGTTGACATCAACAGCGGCAAGAATTGGGCGGAGGCAAAGTGATCGGAATGAAGATTATCGGACTTGCCGGCGGCATTGCCTGCGGAAAGAGCACTGTTTCATATCATCTGCGCGAGCTCGGCGCACACATCATTGATGCCGATGCCATCGCATATGCACTTTCTGCCCCCGGCGGTGCTATTTACGAACTTTACATTGACCATTTTGGCAATGACATCCTTACGCCCGATGGAGAGCTTGATCGCAGGGCAATCGGTGCGATTGTCTTCCAGAACCCTGCAGAGCGCGCGTGGATGGATGCCATGGTACATCCGATGATTCGAAGGAAAATCATCGATGCGATCGATGCAGCGCGCGCGTGTGGCACAAAAGCGGTCATTCTTGATATTCCGCTGCTCTTTGAAGTCGGTTGGCAGGATCTTGCCGATGAGAATTGGGTCGTGATGGTGAAAGAAAAAATCCAGCTTGCACGATTGATGAAACGGAATGGTTTTACAAAACAAGAGGCGCTGGAAAGAATTCGCGCTCAAATGCCGCTGGAAGAAAAGTGCCGTCTTGCCGATGTCGTCATCGACAATTCAAAACATATTGAAGACACCTATGCGCAGGTGGATGCCCTTTGGAGAGAACGCGTAGATGGATGATTTTTTCAATTACGTGCTCTACAGCAGGCGCAGACGCCGCCGTGCCAGGCGGCATTCGAAGCGACACAAGTTGCTTGTCTCAGCAAGTCTCGTCTGCTTTCTCGTTCTCGTGACCTACCTTGCCTTTCAATTTTCACCAGTGGAACGCGACTATATGTATCCCTTTCCCTACCGGAAAATCATCGAGCGCTATGCGGCGTATTATCATGTCGACAGCACGATGGTCGCAGCTGTTATCAAGACAGAAAGCAGCTTTCGCGATAATGCGCGCTCGCATCGCGGTGCACTTGGTCTCATGCAGATCATGCCGTCAACCGGCGCGTGGATTGCCGAACAGATCGAAGATAAGGCATACAGTGAAGACAAGTTGACAGAGCCGGAGCGAAATATCCATTACGGTGTTTGGTATCTGCACTCCCTGGAGCAAGAGTTTCATGGCAATCCCGTTCTCGTCTTAGCAGCATATAATGCGGGACGCGGCAATGTACGGGATTGGATAGAGAAACGAGGTTGGGATATGGATTTTCATGATGTCGATGCAATTCCGTTTCCCGAAACAAAAAGATATGTCAAACAGGTCATGGAGACACAGAAAAAATACAATGACCTCTATCCAGAAGAATAGGATGAACAGAAGAATATAAAGTAATGGCATAAATAAAAACAGCGGTATGGAATTATTAGACCATACCGCCGTTTTTATTGACAATTTAAAAATGGTGCATCGCTATCGTTTTCTTTATCGATCGACACCCCAGGCATGGACACCCTTTTCATCGCCGAGGTCCTTAGGGTCGAAGGTTGGCTCTTGGATATTGTGTTTCTTTTGACTCGTATATCCCTTGAGCGCCATATAGGCATATTTTGAAAGACGGATAACAGCGTAGAGATTTGTCAGGCAGAGAAGCCCCATGAAGAGGTCAGCGAGATTCCAAACGAGAGAAAGTTCTGCCAGGCAGCCGAAGAGGACGAGGAGAACGACAAAGAGACGATAGATGACAAGGCGCTTCTTTGTGTTTCCTTCGTAGAAAGAAATGTTGATTTCGCCGTAGTAGTAATTACCGACGACGGAACTGAAAGCGAAGAGGACGACCATGCAGGAGAGGAGCATCGGTGCGTAGATACCGAAGATACTGCCAAGAGATGCCTGTGCAAGCGCAATACCGGTGAGGTTACCGCCGATGGTGTACTGAGCCGGCAGAAGGATGATGAATGCCGTTGCCGAGCAGACGAGCCAAGTATCGACGTAAACGCCGAAAGACTGCACAAGCCCCTGTTTGACAGGGTGGGAGACATTCGCCGTTGCTGCAGCATTTGGAACGGATCCTTCACCTGCCTCGTTTGAAAAGAGACCGCGCTTAACGCCAGTGACAATCGCTGTCCCGATACCGCCGCCGACAGCTGCCTGCGGTTCAAAAGCATCGTGGAAAATGAGTGCGAACATGGCAGGCACGTGATCGATGTTATAGATGATGACGATGATAGCCGTGATGATGTAGATCATCGCCATGATGGGGACGAGGTATTCTGTGACCTGTGCAATGCGCTTCATACCGCCGAAGATGACGACTGCTGTTAAAATACAAAGGACGACAGTCGTTGCAATAGGCGGTACGCCAAAAGCACTTTCAACGGAGAGCGTGATGGTATTTGCCTGAACGGAGTTATAGATGAGACCAAAGGTAATCGAGATGAGGAGGGCAAAGAAACGTGCAAGCCGAGGATTTCCGAGGGCATTTTGGATGTAGTAGGCAGGGCCGCCATGGAACTTACCTTTGCCGCGCGGAAGTTTGTAAATCTGTGCCAGTGTGCTTTCGACAAATCCCGTCGCAGCGCCGATAAAGGCGATGACCCACATCCAAAAGACTGCACCTGGACCGCCAGTAACGATTGCGATGGCAACGCCTGCAATGTTGCCGACGCCGACGCGTGAAGCCGTGCTGATGCAAAAAGCTTGGAAAGAACTGATGCTTTCGCCCTCTGTCTTTGTACCGACGCCTTCGTGAAGCAGACGGATCATCTCCGGAAGCATGCGGAGCTGAACGAATTTCGTCCGAAGCGTAAACCAGACGCCGCATCCAATGAGTACGATGATAAGTACATAGGACCAGAGAACGGTATTGATTTGATTGACAAGATCATTGACTACTTCCATAAATACCTCCTAATTTAACTATAATTAAACCATATACTAATTATAATGGTTTTTATCTATTAGCGTCAAGTGCTGGGGAAGGATAAGAGAGAAAATTCATCAGCAAAAAAGACCCGATTCATTTGAACCGAGTCTTTTTAAAGAGCGACTTTCGCTAATTAGCGCTTGTAAGCTGTGATCTGGTTGTAATGCTTCTTGAAGAACTCTTCGGCAACCATCGGGAAGAGAGCATAGGAGAGAACGTCTTCGTCCGTCGGGTTGAGATAACCTTTGCCGACGAGTTCCTTCTTGAAGGCATCGAACGTTTCTGCCTTTGCGTCTTCAACTGCGCAGTCGTCGATGATTTCACTTTCAGGAATACCAAGCGTCTTCGTAAGGAATTCCTTGTCAACAGGAACCGGCGTCTTGCCGAATTTGCCGCGTGCTAGGTCTTTGAATTCGTTCGGAACGACTTTGTAGCGTTCGCCTGTCAGGACATTCATCGTGGCCATTGTGCCGACGATCTGAGAGGACGGCGTGACGAGCGGCGGATAGCCGACATCTTTGCGGACACGCGGCATCTCGTCGAGAAGATCCTGATACTTGTCTTCTGCGCCTGCTTCCTTGAGCTGGTTTGCAAGGTTGGAGAGCATACCGCCTGGGATCTGGAAGTCGATGACGTTCGGGTTGATATCGAAGTAGCCCTTGAGGTTGAATTCCTCGATGAGCTTCTGCTTGATGCCGAGGAAGTACTTCGAAATCGGCGTGAGCTGCTGAACGTCGATGCCCGTATCGCGATCCGTGCCCTGGAGCATACGAATCATCGTTTCGGTGCAGGGCTGGGATGTATCAGAAGAGAATGGAGCAAGTGCGCAGTCGATGATGTCAACGCCTGCTTCAACTGCCTTCAGATACGTTGCATGACCGAAGCCAGATGTGCAGTGCGTATGAAGTTCGACAGGGATATCGAGAGCTTTCTTGAGCTTCGTGACGAGATCCGTTGCGTTGTACGGGCTGAGAAGACCGGACATATCCTTGATGCAGATGGAATGGCAGCCCATTTCCTGCAGTTGCTTTGCAAGGTCGACGAACATCTCATTCGTATGAACCGGGCTGAGCGTGTAGACGAGGCAGCCCTGAACTTCCGGCTTCTCCGGGCACTCGAGTGCAGCTTTGATAGCAACCTTGAGGTTACGGACGTCGTTCAGAGCATCGAAGATGCGGAAGACGCCGATGCCATGCTTCGATGCCATGCGAACGAAGCGCTCAACAACATCGTTGGAATAGTGGTTGTAGCCAAGGAGATTCTGGCCGCGGAGAAGCATCTGAATCGGTGTCTTGAGGTGCTTCTTGAGGGTGTCGAGGCGCTCCCAAGGATCTTCGTCGAGGAAGCGGAGGCAGGTATCGTACGTTGCGCCGCCCCATGCCTCGATTGCCTTGTAGCCGACGCTGTCGAGATTTTCGAGCTGCGGCATCATGTACTCGAGGCGCATGCGCGTTGCACAAAGAGACTGATGACCATCACGAAGGACAGTCTCCATAATTTTAACCGGATTTTTAGCCATTAAAATACACTCTCCTTAACTAATCGTTCTATAAGCATAACTCTAGAACATGCTTACAAACCCCAGAACAGAAACGATGGCAGAAACGGAATTGACGCCCTTTGTATATTACATAAAACATCAGACTGCTTATCGTTCCATATCTGTAATTTATACCATACCTACAGTATAGGTATCAAAGTCGTCTTTGTCAATGACAAATGTGATACTTTTCTCAAATTATAATAAATATGAGTCATAGATTTTTCTTATATTTCAA
>CAUVCH010000055.1:0-6323 GCA_963550265.1 uncultured Mitsuokella sp.
GTGCGCTGACGGCGAGAGAGGATGAAGTTCTTGCATCGAAGGATCAAATCAACCTTCAGATGAGCCTGGATAAGGCAAATCTAGCGCTTCTTCCCGTACTCTCGAAGGAAATCGAGTGGTCGCTCGGCGAGATGAAGGGGCATGTTGCCGTCACGGGAACGGTGGCAGAGCCGCGTGTCAACGGCTATGTTTCCGTTACGGACGGTGCGATGAAGCTAAAGCCCATCAACAACCCGATCACCGACATGAAGGCGCAGATTGATTTTACCGGAAATACGATGACAGTGAATGACTTTTCTGGTAAAATGGGAAATGGTACCTATCGCCTGACAGGTGTTGCCAGTCTTGACGGCAATAGGCTCGACAGGATGAACTTCAACTTTGTCGCCGATGGTCTCGGCGTCGAGAGCAGTTTCTTCCACGGTCCGATTGATCTCACAGCATCCATTACGGACAGCGATCTGTATGGCAGAAAGATGCCAAAGCTGACGGGACAGCTCAACTTACACGACTGTCTTATCTCGATGCCGAGTATCCCGGATTCCGACAGCGATTGGCCGGAAATAGCGCTTGACCTCACGTTAAATGTCGGCGACCATGTTCGCGCCTACAGCCCTGCACTGTACGATATGTACCTTACGGGAAGCGCACATTTTGAAGGTTCGACGATGTATCCAAAACCTTCCGGTACCATCAGTGTGAAGCGCGGCGGTACGGTTCGTTACCTAAAGAACGTCTTTAATATCCGCGAAGGCAGTGTCATGTTCAACCAAGTCGATTCTTTCCTTCCGAGCATTGATTTTTCTGCCACTACAAAGCTCACGCGTACACGTATCTTTCTCGATATGAAAGGTCCAGTGGGAAAGACAGAGATTCGCCTGACGTCAGAGCCTTCGATGAGTCAGTCTGAGATCATCCGTCTTCTCATGATGCGTTCGGATGGGCGCGGCGGCGATAGCCTCGATACAGAAAGCCTTATTCTGACGGGACTGCACATGAGTTTCCTATCGGAAATTGAAGACCGTATTGCCAATATTCTGCATCTTGATCGCTTTGCAGTCGCAGTCGGTTCTGGCTCTGCTTTCAATACAGGCTATGAGGAGGGAGAGACCAGTAAGCATGATCGGGATGTTTACCACTTAGAGATGGGCAAGTATATCACGAAGGATCTCATGGTAAAGTATTATCAGGGGTTAGGCAGCAATCATACCAGCCGTGCTGGCCTTCAGTATGATATCAACGACCGCTACGGCATCACCTATGAGATCGAGGGCAGCGATCAGATCATCGGCTTTGAAGCAAATGTCAAATTCTGACCGTTCTTTGAAAAGACAGGGCGCGTTGTCATGGCGAAGGATCCGATGGGAAAGGACGCGGATATGCAGCTTTCAGAATATGTAGCGGAACTCTCCCGCGTAAAGGTGTTGGCACCAGATGAAGAGGCAGATCTCTGGAAGCGCATGAAGGAGAAGGACGGCGACCTTGCAGCGAGGCAGAAACTCATTGAGAGTTACCAGCCGCTCGTCTTTAAGATCGCCATGGCATTTCGCACGCATCCTGCTGTCATGGACATCATCCAAGAGGGTACGGTAGGGCTTATCGAAGCTGTCGAGCGATATGAGCCTGCACGAGGTGTGGCATTCAGCCTCTTTGCGACACACCGCTTTCGCGGGCGCATGCTGGACTACCTCGCGCATGAGGGCAAGGCGGGTACGCCCTGCATGGAGGGACGTACGGAGGATGACCCGAATATGGCGAATCTCCTTGTTGATACGGCACCTTCTGTGCAGGAGCAGGTTGAGCAGTCTGAGCTTGAAAGCCGTGTTCATACGGCACTTTCACATCTGCCCGTTAAGGAACGCGCCGTGCTTGAGGGCATCTATCTTGACGACAGCCCTGCACGAGAGTTAGCAGAAGATATGGATCTCAGTGTTTCTCATATCTATCGCCTGCAAAAGACTGGTATCCGCCGCATTCGCGGCATGCTCTCGCGCTTTTGGCATTATTGGTAAGTACGTGCTTGCTAGTAAAAAGAAGAGAAATAGCTTTAAACACCTAAAAATGAGAGAATATTGGATATAAATCAAATGTATTCCATAATACGCCGAAAATGGCTGGGTTAAAAAACATCCGCAGGAACGGATTATACTTCGAACGCATCGGAAAGAGGAACTTTGCAGTTTTTCCTTTTTGCAGGCAAAGTATCGTCTTTGAGGGATGCAATCGGAAGGCTCATATGGCGGCATTTCTTGGGAGAAAGCTATGGAAGACACGCGAAAGAAAGAAACGCATCATATCGAAGCGGCGCGCGAATGGCTCGATGGAGCTAAGGTATCTTTCGAGCGGGAAAATGATGTGAGAGGCGACTTGCGCGTCATGCTTGCAAAGGCAGAGCTCGCGCATGTCGGTGCGTCCGAAAAGACGCGCCGGTTGAAACGAGGTGCTATGCACGTCCTTCCTGCTATCGTCGCGGCAGCGATCGTCGCCGGTATCTTTTTCCTTTACCCTTGGGAGGGGAAAGAGCTTGCGACTAGGGAGGCAGAGACTGTTGAAACTGTTCAGTATGTTCAACAGTCAGAAAGCCCTGCGGTGCAGGACCCGGCCGTGCAGCCTGCACCGCAGACTGCAGAAAGAGAAGCTGCGCCCGTGCCGCACCAACAAAAAGCCGCTATGGAGCCTTCTTTGCAGCCTCAGCAGGTGACAGGTGTTTCGCGTAGGGCGGAGGAGGCGCCGGCTGCGCCGCAGGTACAGAAAAGTCCGGAGAAGGCGCCCGCACAAAAATCTCCCGCATTGCCTGATACGCGCGCGCAGAAACTGATGACGCAGGCGGGTACGGTACTTCGAAAATAAGTGCCGGAGGCATTGCAGCCAAGGGATACTATGTTGATCAAAGAATACGTCGTAGGAGGATTCACTTTTGAAGCAGAAGCAGAAAAGAATCTTGGCATGTGCCGTGGCATTGGCACTTGGATCCATGCTCCCAAATTTCGCCTATGCAGCACCGGAGGACGCAACGGAAATCCAGAAGCTGCCGAAAGAGGAAGCGGCTGCCCAGGCAAATGCCGCAAAAGTCGATGCGCGTGTAGATAAGGAAGCTAAATCCCTTGAAAATACGCCGGGGAAGCAGGCGCCGTCTGCTTCTGCCGAAAAGAAGACGACGCATCAAGAGAATGCCGCAGGCAGTAAGGCGCCGAAGGAAGATATAACCGCTGAAGCAGAGCGTGCGGCGCAGTGGGCGAAGACGCGTCCGCAGGAAGACGACATTCAGTCTTTGGAAAAGGCAATGAACGGTCTTACGATCGTCGATATCGTCTATGACGGGGCATCGGAAAAGACCCTCGGCACGGCGAAGATGGCGACACATATGAAGCCGGGCGACAAGCTGACGATTCGTGCGCTTCAGGCAGACCGCGACTACATCTATGATACGGGGTATTTTTACGACATCTACCCGACCTTCGAGAAGGTGCCTGAAGGCGTTGTCCTCACCTACCATCTTTTGGAAAACCCGATTTTGAAATCCGTCAAGATCACGGGGAATGTATCGGAGTCAGACGATACACTCTACAGCCTTATGACAGTTCGCACGGGTACGATTCTTAACAACCGCATCCTTCACGAGAATGTGACAGCCCTTCAGGATCAGTACAAAAAGGACGGTTATATCCTTGCGAAAGTCTCGGATATGAATATCGATAATGAAGGCAATCTCCTTCTCAAGATCAATGAGGGTATTTTGGAGGGATATGCGGTCAAAGGCAATAAAAAGACGCGTGACAAGGTCATCCTGCGCGAGATGCGCCAAAAGCCCGGCACGCCGTTCAACTCGAAGCTTGCAAAGCGCAGCATTCAGCGCGTCTACAACCTCGGTTTTTTCAACGATGTCAACCTCAAGATGAACCCGGGCGTTGAGCCGAACAGCGTCGTCATGGAAGTCGATGTTGACGAGAAGCGTACGGGAAATTTCGGTGTCGGCGCTGGCTATTCGACCTCGGACGGTTTCATCGGCATGGTCTCCGTCGGCGATACAAACTTCCGCGGTACGGGCGATGCTATCAATTTTTCCTATGCGGTGAGCGGTGATGACAAAGATGCGCGCGGCTATATCTTCTCGTATCGCCACCCTTGGATCGATCATCATGAGACGGTCGGCACACTTCGCATCTATAACCGTACCTACGAGTACGACGACTACGACGAACATGGCAAGCTTAACGAAACGTATATGCGTAAATATTCCGGCGGTGAGGTAACCTTTGGACGTCCAGCCAGCGAATATTCGACAAACTATATCACGCTACGCTCGCGCAAAGACCAGTATGTCAAACACGTCGACAGCGGCCGCAACAACCGCTCGAAAGCTTGGCGCGAGGAGAACTTTGGCCGCACGAACAGCGTGACGCTTCAGCACGTCACCGATACGCGTGACAATGTCTATAATCCGACGGAGGGCGGCCGCGTTGCACTGACAGCAGAAATCGCGGGATTTGGCGGCGACTTTGATTTCCAGAAATTCAGCATCGAAGATCAGCGCTACTTCAAGGTTGGTCATGCGCAGGTCGTTGCCGTTCGCGGCATGGCAGGCGTTGGAACCGGCGATATGAGCTACTTCAATAAATTCCGTCTCGGCGGTCAGACAACGCTCCGCGGTTATCGCGAGGATCAGTTCCGCGGCCGCAAAATGGGACTGCTCTCGGCAGAATATCGCTTTCCTATCGCCAAGCAGGTGCAGGGCGCGATTTTTACTGACTGGGGGGCAGCGTGGGATGACGATTACTGGCCGGATACGTTTAAGGGCAGCGTCGGCGTCGGCGTTTCCCTGAACACCCCGCTCGGTCCACTGCGCCTTGACTATGGCCGCGGCAGCGACGGCGGTCGTATTCACTTCTCGGTCGGTGGGTCGTTCTAAGGGCGCGTTTGTCTTTTGACTGAAAAACCTTGAGAGGAGGCGTCCATGTACGATAAGACATGGTATGCACGCCTCGTACTCTTGCTGTGTGCTGCCCTATCCATCTCTTTTGCAGGGAGGGGAGAAGCTGCGCGCATTGAGACAGTGGAGGCACATATCACAGCGGCCGGTTCGCTCCCGAAGGTTGTCGAAGCGCGTATGGCAGAAAGTGTCCGCGTCATCGGTGAACAGCTTCTTCTCGGCAAAGATGCTGAAGGAGAAGCGGCGGCAGAGGAAGCCACACTTATCGGAGAGGTGTTTGACAAGGTTCTTGTCGGCTACACGGTCTCACATGTCACCGTGACGCCGGGAGTCAATGCCGTTGTCACGGTCGGGCTCCTTCCTTGGGCAGATCGCGTGCACTCCGTCAAACTGCATCTTGAAGTCGAGGGAATGCCGCCGGCAGTTGAAACCCTTGTCAAGGCGGATGCCGCTGGGCTGGGAAAGGTCTTTGAAGATGGACTCCTAGGGCTTCCTGTCGCGGCAGCCGACTGGACGAATGGCGCGGTAAAACATGCGGTCAACGACTACTTGGCAGAAAATCTTCCCGAGTTTCGTGCCGATTTTGATATTGCAGCAGGGGAGGAAGCCGAAGTTCATGTTGTCCTCTATCCAAGGCTTCCCGTCGTTCGGACGACGGATTTGTCCATGCGCTCCGATACGATGCCGAACTTTGCACTCCTATCGCACCGCGAGCAGATGCAGCGCATGGTCGATACGCTTGTCGGCGTTCCGGTTGCCTTCGTCGCCCGTCATAAGGCAGCATTTGAGACAAATTTTGCCGAGGCGCTCGATGGAGAAAGCGACTTTCGTGCCCTTCGCATGAAGACGCAGGTATCCCTTGTGCCCGCAGAGTGCATGGAAGTCATGTCGCGTTCGGATTCTGCACGGTATCGCGCAAGGCTTACGGGCTGGCTCGATATTGGGCGAGCGGCAGGTGAGCATCACAAGCGTGAAGAAGATCTTCTCTTTCGCATGCACTTTGGATGGATGGCGTCTGCGCATGACGAACTGTTCTTCCATGTCAATGTTCATCCGCAGGATGTCGATTGGTGGACAGAGGTCGGTTACGAGCGTCATATCGGCAGTCGTGCCCTGGTCTCTCTCCGCTATGATCTCGATAAAAAGCACATGATTTTCGGTGCACAATACCAGCTCGCGCCAAATTGGAGCCTTCGCTACGAGTACCGCACGGCAGATGAGACAGGAGAGGCAGCTCTGCGCTTTCGCGTGCATGACTTTCTGTCGCTCGAGTATGCAGCGGATAAGGATGCCGGATGGCTTCGCCTTCTTGGTGATTTTTAAGGAGTTTCCAAAGGTAGTAAAAGCGTTTCTTCATCCCATTGTAAGCAGCGAGAGATGGATAGCGTATACG
>CAUVCH010000056.1:0-6321 GCA_963550265.1 uncultured Mitsuokella sp.
GATTGGTATAGAAGATATGTGACAGGGCATGTTAGGGAATCGAGGTATATTTATGAAACAAATGTTCAAGTGGAGCGGAGCAATGCTAATGGCGATGCTCTTTCTTTCGCCGAGCTGTTTTGCGCGGGATCTCTCGCTTGAAGATGCGATTGGATTGGCACTTTCCGGCAATACGGGACTTCGCATCACGCAGAAGAATGAGATAGCGGCAGAAGAAGCAGTGAATGTTGCTAAAGGTGAAAACGGCGTTTCTGCTAAGGTTTCCGACAATCTTTCTGTCTCGAAAAATTCAAACAGCGACCGCTCAACATCGAATGGGCTGAATGTTAGCGGCAGTCTGCCGCTTTACTCCGGCGGGCGCAATCAGGCAGAGATTCATCGTACAGAGCTTGCGCTTGACGCGGTGGGGCTTGCGACAGAGCGTGAACGCGAAAACCTGAAGTTGAATGTCATCAATGCCTATTACACGGCGCTTGAGGCAAGGCATACGATCGAGGTTCGGCAGGACACGGTAAATCGCTACCAAGATCATTTGAATCTGACGACATCGCTTTTTCAAGCGGGCTCAAAGGCGCGGATTGACGTTATCGATATGAACGTTCAGCTGTCAAATGCACAGCAGGATCTGATTCGCGCTAAAAATACTTATGAAGTGGATCTTGCAAAACTTCGCGATTACATCAATATCGATCGCAGCGAACCCTTGCGGTTGACGACGGATTTTGTCTATCAGCCGTTTTCCAAGTCGCTCAATCAAGCAGTTGCCTATGCCTATACCAACCGCAAGGATCTTCTTTACGATATTCACAAGCTTTGTCAATATGAAGAATCGCTGAAATCAGCAAAGTCTGCCTACCTTCCCTCGGTAGATCTTTCGCTTTCTGCGGGGCAGACCAATGCCATAGAGCCGCATTCGGACTCTACGCAGGATATCCGCGGTACGGTTGGGCTGTCGTGGAGTATTTTTGACAGCGGCATCACGCGCGCACGCGTAAAATCAGCGAATAACGATATCGATGTTGCGCTTTTGAAGTACCAGAAAGACAAGGAAGCGGCAGATCTTTCCGTGCGCGAAGCATACCATAATATGTGTGAGGCAGAACAGCGTTTTAACTCGACGGGAAATGCTGTGCGTTTGGCGGAAGAAAACTACTACATTGCACGAGAGAAATATCGCGTCGGTGCAGGTTTGATGGTGGATATTACGGATGCGCAGGCATCGCTTGCGACGGCACGCCTCAACGAAATCAGTGCAAAATATGACTATGTTCGCTACAAGGCGGCAGTGGAAAATGCCATGGGCATCTCGTTGACAGACAGTGAGCGCATGGCGGCTGACCGCTTGGCGCCGGTACTTTTGCCAAAGATCGATGTATCGAAGACGAAAGACGCCGTTGACAGCGGCACATATGACCGAAAGACTGCGAATGAGAGCAGCAGGACGTCTGCTGCCGCAAAGAAGAACGAAGACAAGGCGCGGGCACCAGAGCAGCGCGCCATCCAGCCGACCGGCCGCAAGACATCGCGCGATACGAAGAGTGTGGAAGAGGGGCATATGGATACGTCCGACAACGTTGCGCGCGAGCTTGCAGGAGAGGTGACGAAATGAAAGTACATTTGAATGGAAAAGCTAAGGCAGCAATTGCTGTCATCGTTGTGGCAATCGCTGCCGTTATAGGCTACCGACAATACCAGGAAAAGCAGGAGGCTGCGCAGGAGTCACAGGTAGAGACGGTCACTGTCAGCCGTATGGATTTGAAATCTACGGTTTCGGCAACGGGTACGATTCACCCTATCGACTCCGTGGAAGTCAGCTCGCGCATCACGGCGCGCCTGAAGACGGTGAATGTCAAGGAAAACGATCAGGTGAAGGCGGGGCAGGTTCTGGCGACGCTTGATGCCAAAGACTATGAGGCCAAGCGCGACCAAGCACAGTACAAGGTGACGAATGCAAAGGCGGAATACGACCGCGTTTCTTATCTGTACAGTATTGGCGCGGACACGCAGAAGCAAGTGGAAGACGCGCAGATGAACTATGACACAGCTGTTTCTGCACTCACGCAGGCAAGTTCCGATGCAGATGAGACGAATATCTTAGCACCTATCGACGGCACCGTAGTCGGCGAGCCAAAGACAGTCGGTACCATGGCCGTTGCAACGAGCGATAATCCGACGGTCATCATGCGCATCGCAAATCTTTCGTCAAAGGAAATCAAGGCAAAGGTCGATGAAACAGACATCGGCAATATTGCGGTCGGTCAGCCTGCAACCTTCACCGTGGATGCCTTTACAGATAAGACCTTTACGGCACACGTGAAGGCGATTGCGCAGACAGATACGACAAACAGTTGGGATACGACGAGCTCGACGACGACAACGACGTCGTCATCGGCAAGCGTTATCTACTACTATGTTACGCTGGCGGTCGATGACCCGGAAAATCTTCTTCTTCCCGCCATGACGGCACGCGTCGATATTCATACGGCAGATCGACCCGATGCGCTTGCTATTCCGCTCTCTGCACTGAAGACCGATACGACGGGCTCTTATGTCGTCATCCTGAACAGCGACGGCACGCAGGAAAATCGTTATGTTGAGACGGGCATCTATAGTGATGAATACGTTGAGATTCTCTCAGGACTGGAAGATGGCGAAAAGGTTGTCAATACGTCGACCGTAAAGCAGTCGACGCAGGCAAAGCAGACAAAGGCAGGTGGCGGTCCGCCGCGTATGTGATACGGCAAGAGAGGTAGCACTATGTCGATAGAAAATAGGTATGCGACAATCGAGCTCAAGGGCATTAATAAGCTCTACCAGATCGGTGGTGAAGAAGTCGCGGCGCTAGCCGGCATTACGACGAACATCTACGCGGGTGAGTTTGCCGCGCTTATGGGACCTTCCGGCTCGGGCAAATCGACGCTTATGAACATTCTCGGCTGTCTGGATCGTCCAACGACGGGTTCCTACAAGCTCGATGGCGAAGAAGTCGCGGGACTTGACGACGATGCGCTGGCACGAACGCGCAATAAGAAAATTGGCTTCGTCTTTCAGAACTTCAACCTGCTCTCGCGCATCACGGCTCTTGAAAACGTCGCGCTTCCGCTCATCTATGCGGGAGTTGGAAGACACGAGCGCACAGAGCGGGCGAGGCACTACTTAAAGGTTGTTGGTCTGGAGAGCCGCGCCGACCACCAGCCAAACGAGCTTTCGGGCGGTCAGCGTCAGCGCGTCGCCATTGCCCGTGCCCTGGTCAACGATCCGCATATCATCATGGCGGACGAGCCAACAGGTAATCTCGACACGAAGTCGACGAGGGAAATTATGGAACTTTTCCAAGATATGCATGAAAAGGGGCGTACGATCATCCTCGTCACCCACGAACCGGAGATTGCCGCGTGCGCAAGCCGTCAGCTTCTCGTGCGCGACGGGCTCATCACGCGTGATGAAGGAAAGGGCGTGGTCATGGATGTTGTTTAAGGAATGTTTCTTGATGGCGCTCTCCGCGCTCGTTGCCAATAAGCTTCGCTCTCTTCTCACGATGCTCGGCGTCATCATCGGCGTGGCAGCCGTCATCGCGCTCGTCTCTGTCGGCATGGGCGTTCGCAGCGGCATCACGTCGAACTTCGAAAGCCTTGGCGCCAATACGGTCATCGTGCAGCCGGGGTCCTCGAACCGTGGCGGTCCGCGCCAGGCGGCAGGTTCAATGAAAACTTTGAAATATGATGATGCAAAGGCGATAGAAGCGAAGGTCAAGAACATCGACTATGTTTCACCGACCGTTTCCTCTTCGTACCAGATTGTCAATGGCAATCAGAACTGGAATTCGAATGTCACGGGCGTAACGCCGGAACTCTTGCCTATCCGTTCACTTTCCATCGAAAGTGGCTCCTTTATCAGCAAGAGCGACATGCAGAAGCGCAGCCGCGTAGCCGTCATCGGCTCGACTGTCGCGACGAACCTCTTTGGCGGGGAAAACCCTGTCGGACAAAACATTCGCATCAATAATCAGCCGTTTAAAATCGTCGGCCTCTTAACGACGAAGGGAAGCTCCGGCTTTGGGCAGGATCAGGATGACATTGTTTACATTCCGCTCACGACCGCACAGGAACGCATGCTCGGCATCACTTACGTTCAGAGTATCAATGTACAGGCGGTTTCGACCGATAAGATCGATCAGGTTCAGGCGGACATCGAAGCGCTTCTGCGCCAGCGTCATCACATTACAGGAGATAAGGAAGATGATTTCCAAGTCAACAGTACGGCGAGCATCATCGAGTCAGTCAATCAATCGACTGGCATGCTCACCATCTTTCTCGGCGTCGTTGCCGGCATCTCTCTCGTCGTCGGCGGCATCGGCATCATGAATATCATGATGGTTTCCGTCACGGAGCGTACGAGGGAGATCGGTATAAGAAAAGCACTCGGCGCGACATTTCGGAATATCATGATGCAGTTCATGATCGAAAGCATGGTCATCGGTATTGTCGGCGGCCTCATCGGCATCATCCTAGGCTGCAGTATTTCGCTCCTCATCTCACAGTTCAGTACCTTTAAGACAATGATCACGCTGACCCCTATTCTCGTCTCTTTTTGTTTTGCTGTCGGCATCGGTTTGTTCTTCGGCATCTATCCGGCAAGAAAAGCTGCCAAGCTCGATCCGATTGAAGCCCTGCGGTATGAATAATACAGTGTTTTTCGTGTTGCCCGTTCTCGTTTGAGCAAAGACTAGGCGTTTGCAAAGAGTGGAAGGGGGGAGAGAAATATAATGTCGTCACGTTTAGCAGCATCGCCTTCTGCGAGGGCGCAGGCTTCACCAATGACCTTTGCACCGGCTTCTTCCGCTAAGATACGCAGAGCTTTCATAGAGCCGCCGGTACTGATGACATCATCGAGAAGCAAGACTTTCTTTCCTTTGATGCGCGTTGCATCGACACCGTCGAGACAGAGCTTTTGCACGCCATGCGTGGTAATGGAAATGTCTTTTGTCCAAAGGACGTTTTCCATATAGGCTTTGATGGATTTACGCGCAACAAAGTAGCGGGGAAAGCCTGCGATCTCTGCGAGAGCAGCGGCAAGCGGAATCCCCTTGGTTTCTGCTGTTAAAATGGCTTCGGTATCAGGGGGAATTCTTTTGGCGAGTTCCCTTGCACAGGCAAGCGTCAGTTCGACATCGCCGAGCATGATGAAGCCTGCGATAGAAAGTGTATCGCTGAGTTTTAAAATGGGGAGATCTCTTGTAACCCCAGCGACGGTTAGGGGATAAGTTTTATTGGCCATAGTACCTCTTTAGCATTTTTTCTCAGCGAGTACCATCTCGAGCGCATTGAGTGTGTTCGAAATGTCTTCTTCCGTGATGACAAGCGGCGGTTGAAATGCCATGACATTTCTGGCAACGCCGTTCTTGCCGATGATAAAGCCACGATCTTTAAGCGTTTCAAGAACGTCGTCGAGCTCTTCGGCGGCAGGGCTCTTATCGGCGTGAATAAATTCCGCGCCTGTCATCAGACCAAGACCGCGGATGTCACCGATGATTGGATGATTTTTCTGAATCTCGCGGAGACCGGCGCGAAGCTGCTCGCCGCGTGCGGCCGCCTGTTCTATGAGATGGTGTTCTTGGATATAGTTGATGACGGCAAGACCTGCGGTCGTAGAGACGGGGTTGCCGCCGAGAGTCGAAGCGCCGGGCTTTGTGTAGGTGTCGGCAATCTCGGCTGTCGATATAAAGGCAGAAATCGGTGCGCCATTGCCGAGTGCCTTGGCGCATACAAGAATGTCGGGGATGACGCCGTAGTGCTCGATCGCGAACATTTTGCCCGTACGGGCAAAGCCTGTCTGCACTTCATCGGTGATGAGAAGAGTGCCATACTGCGCGAGAATCTCTTTGACACGCTTGAAGTAGCCCTTCGGGGGAACGATGATGCCGGCGTTCCCTTGGATGGATTCTGCGATAAAGGCACCGGGGCGCCCGCTCGTCGAGGTCTTGATAACATCTTCAATGGCATTGGCGCAGGCGAGGTCGCAGGTGTCGGGATTTCTGCCGAGCGGACAGCGGTAGCAGTACGGATTCGGTGCAAAGTGAATGCCGCCGACAGGCTCCGGATCTGTGCGCCACATCTGTATGCCCGTGATGCTCATGCCGAGTTTTGTGCGGCCGTGGAGACCGTTTCGAAGCGAGATAATTTCACTGTTTTTCGTATAAATGGAAGCGAGAAGGAGCGCTCCTTCCGTTGCTTCAGAGCCTGTGGAACAGAAGAAACTTTTCTGGAGCTCCCCTGGGGAGACTTCGGCGAGCTTTTCCGCGAGGTTGACAAAGTTTTCTGT
>CAUVCH010000057.1:0-6265 GCA_963550265.1 uncultured Mitsuokella sp.
ATCTGATTGGAGAATTTGCCCCTGCTGCTGCGGCGGCTCTCTGTGCTGTCGGGCGAGGTAAGTCGCTTGGCATGGACTTCCTGCCAAAGAAAGCAAAGCGTCTTCTGCTCCGTTATAAAGATCTGTCTGTTATGCTGCTCGCTTTGGTGCTTGTCATTCTGATAGGATTTACGACATTTGATTATTATCGCTGCCATGCAGCAAAGGCAGAATGGAAAGAGATCGAAGCGCACCTGGTACAGATGGAAGGCGATCGGCAGTCCATGCAGCAGATGGAAGCGAGCAAAGAACGTATCGACCGCAAAAAAGCCATTCTTGCAAAATTATCCGAAAATCCGTCGCCCGTCTACAGCTTGCTCGTACATCTCGGGCAGCCGGATCTCGCAGTGGATGGTGTCTGGCTTGAGACCATATCCTTTTCAGGGGATGGAACGCTTAGTCTTGACGGCAAGGCCTATTCCTTTGACCTTTTGGCGAGTTTTCTCAAGGGCTTTGAAAAGGATACGGCATTCTTTCCAAAGCCGCCGATCCTCAAAGAGTCGGAAGAAACAGAGGATGCGACGGAGCGATTTGTCAGGTTTAAAGTCGAAATGAGTCTTCAGGAGGAATGAGCTTTGCAGGATATTCAAAGGATGCTGAAAGAAGTGAGCGAGCGAGAGATTTTTATCGCTGCCGTACTTATCAGTTTATTCCTTGTCTTTTCCTTTTTCTTTTTCATACATATCCCGCTTAAGGAAGCGTATAATAACGAGATGGCAGAAAGGGCGAAACTGGCTGAGACGGAAACGACGATTGTAAACTTCAAAGATGCGCATCTTGACAGCGAAGCCTATAAAAAGGAACTTTCTGATCAAGATGCTCGAATGACGGCGGCCATTCCTGATGACCTAAGGCAGGGCGAATTTCTCGCACTTCTCGAACAGCGTGCGATTTTCTCCCATGTTGAGCTCATTGGTGTGACGCCAGAAACAGAGGTCAAAGAGGCAGAATATCGCTCGCTTCCGCTTACGGTTGAATTCCGAGGAAATTACTTTTCCATACTCGATTTCATCCAAGAAATCGAGGACAGTGACCGCTTTATCCAAGTGGATTCTTTTGAAATTCTGCATGATGGGAAATTTTTGACCTGTAAATTACGGCTTTTCATCTATGCGATGCTTGACAAAAGCGCTTGAATCCGCCTAGAGTATATACGTTTAAAGCTTATAGAATAAGAATCAGAGAGGTGCAATATGAGTACACTTCGTTTTATGACTGCCGGTGAATCTCATGGTCCGTGTTTGACGGCCATCCTTGAGGGACTTCCCGCAGGGCTGAAACTCGATGCGGAAGGTATTTCAAAAGACCTTGCAAGGCGGCAGCAGGGCTACGGCCGCGGTGGCCGCATGAAGATTGAGCAGGATCGGGCGGAGATTCTCTCCGGCGTTCGTTTTGGCGAGACCATTGGCAGCCCCATAACGCTTCGCGTCATCAATCGAGATTTTCAGAACTGGCTTGGCCGTATGGCAGCGTTTGGTGCACCAGAGGGAGAAAAGGTTACAGCGGCGCGACCCGGACATGCTGACCTCACAGGCGTTATGAAGTATGACCGCAAGGATGTCCGCGATATTTTAGAGCGCTCAAGTGCACGTGAAACGACGATGCGCGTCGCTGTCGGCGCGCTTTGCAAAGCGTTCTTGAAGGAAATCGGCATCGAAGTCGTCTCGCATGTCACGACGATTGGCGGCGTATCGGTCGATCCGGAAAGAATCGACCGCAAGACGATCGGAAAGAATGCAGTGCAGGAAGCATCTGAAGTCAGCTGCTGCGACCCGGAAGCGGCGGAAAAGATGAAAGCGCGCATTCGTGAAGCACAGGCGGCAGGGGATACGCTCGGCGGCATCTTCGAAGTCATTGTCCGCAGCGTTCCCATCGGACTTGGCAGCTATATCCAGTGGGATCGACGCCTTGATGCAAAGCTGGCAGCGACGCTCATGGGTATCCAGGCGATCAAGGGGGTAGAAATTGGTGCGGGCTTTGCCTGTGCGATGCGTCCCGGCAGTGAAATCCACGATGAAATCTTTGTGGATAAAAAGGGGCATCCCTTCCGTAAGACGAACCGCGCCGGCGGGCTGGAAGGCGGCATGACCAACGGTGAGGAGATTGTTCTTCGCGCCGTGATGAAGCCGATTCCGACGCTGATGCGGCCGCTGCATACGATGGACATTGCGACGCACGAACCAGTCTTGGCGAGTAAGGAGCGCAGCGACTGCTGTGCTGTTCCCGCAGCATCTGTTGTTGGAGAAGCGATGGTCGCTATTGCGATTGCCGCAGAAATCTGCAAGAAATTCAGTGCGGATTGTATGCGCGATCTAAAAGATGCCATTTTGCGTTATGAAGAGCGTCTGGGAAAGGAATGGTAAGCCATGGGTACAAATATCATTCTCATAGGCTTCATGGGAACAGGAAAGACAACAGTGGGAAAACTTCTTGCTAAAACCTTGCAGTATCCCTTTATCGACCTCGATGAAAAAATTGAAACCGATAACGGCATGACCATTCCGAAGATATTTGAAGAAAGGGGAGAGTCGTATTTCCGTGCCCGCGAAAAAGATGCGGTGCGTGAGATAAGAGCACTCGAGTGCCATGTCATCTCAACGGGCGGCGGCACGCCGGTGGATGCAGAGAATGCCGCTATGCTGCGAGAAGCGGGATTTGTCATCTCACTTCATGCAGATATTGATACCATCACGCAGCGGACAAGTGCCAAGGGCGAGCGTCCTGTGCTGGATGGTGCAGAGGAAGAGAGCCGCAGGAAAGCCGTAGAGCGCGTTCTTGCCTCTCGTAAAGAAGCTTACAGCCGCGCAGATATATGCATTGATACAGCAGCGATGCGCCCAAGGGAAGCCGTTCATGAAATCATCTGTGCGTTAAAAGAAAAGAGGAATGCGCATGCGTAAGGTTGAGGTACCACTCGGTACAGAATCCTATACGATTTTCATCGATGCATTGGTGGAAAGAGACATTGTCGCCTTTACGAATGCGGCGGATTTTTCTAAGAAAGCCCTGATTATCACCGACACGAATGTCGGACCGCTCTATGCGGAAAAATTGAAGGAAATGCTTTGTAAGGCAGGGCTGAAAGCGCATGTTGCGACCGTACCTGCCGGAGAATCTTCCAAGAGCCTTGCCGTCGCAGAAGAACTCTTTACGAAGTGTATCGAACTGGGGCTTGACCGGAAGTCTGCCATCTATGCGCTTGGCGGCGGCGTCGTCGGGGATCTGGCTGGTTTTATCGCGGCATCTTATATGCGCGGCGTTCCGTTCATTCAGGTGCCGACCAGTTTGCTTGCCATGGTGGATTCGAGTGTCGGCGGAAAGGTCGCGGTCAACCATCGCCTCGGAAAGAATCTCATCGGTGCGTTTTATCAGCCGAAAGCGGTCTTTATGAATCTCGCGTGGCTCAAAACATTGCCGAAGCGCGAAATTTATACAGGACTTGGCGAGATTATCAAATACGGCATTATCGTCGATGCAGAATTTTTCGCCTATCTTGAAAACCACAGTGGGGAAATCCTCGCACTGGCACCTGAAGCGACGGTACATATGGTGGCGCGCTCCTGCGAAATAAAGGCAGAGGTCGTCGGTAAGGATGAAAAAGAAGCTGGACTTCGCCGTATACTGAACTTCGGGCATACGATTGGGCACTCGATTGAAAAAGAAATGGAATACAAACGTTACAATCATGGAGAAGCTGTTGCCATCGGCATGGCAGGTGCGGCAGACATCAGCCGTCAGCTTGGTATGATTTCCGAAGTGGATGAAGTGCGCGTAAAGAATCTTATCAAAGAGCTGCATCTTCCAATACAGGCGGAAGGCTGTATCGTCGATGCGATGTATCAGGACATCTTTCATGATAAAAAAGCCATCAACGGCAAGGTGAACTGGGTGCTTATGGAAGCTATCGGAAAAGTAACCGTCCGAAGCGATGTTCCGAAAGATGTTGTTTGCAGCGCGATGGCAAGTTGTCTCTAAGGCAGATGCCTTGTGATGGATAGTTCGGAAGAAAAATGACAGTCATCAGAATTTCTGTGGCTATGGGAGAGTTGTAAAATGAAGAAAATACTCTTGCTGGTTTTCTTCTTGTTTCTTGCAATTGTCGGCGGCATTGTCAGCATTATGCTCGGGTCGGTATCAATCCCGATCAACGAGATACTGTCTGCGCTTACAGGATCTGGAGCAGGCATGCACGCAGAGATATTACAGAACATCCGCCTGCCGCGCACCATCGTTGCAGCACTTGTCGGTATCAATCTCGCGCTTTCTGGAGCAATCTTGCAGGCGATTATGAAGAATCCGCTGGCCGACCCGCATATCATCGGCATCTCTTCGGGCGCGGGGTTACTGGGGATTCTCGTCATGCTGACGATGCCGGCGTACAGTTATCTCGTGACACCCGCTGCCTTTCTTGGCGCGATGGGGGCGGCGATGCTCATCTACATCCTCGCGTGGAAGAATGGCATTCGCCCGATTCGTATCATACTGGCCGGTGTTGCTGTCTCGGCGTTTCTATCGGCATTTATTTCTGCGCTGATGATTTTATACAGCGACCGCGTTCACTCTGCACTCATGTGGATGGTCGGCGGATTGTCGGCGCGCAGCTGGCCGCACGTTGCGATGCTTTGGCCCTATACACTTGTGGGTGGTATCTTGACCCTTTTTGCCGCAAGGCATTTGAACATCCTACAGCTTGGCGACGAGATGGCAAGGGGGCTGGGACTTCCTGTCGAGCGCACGCGGCTGATGCTCACCGCCGTCGCAGCTCTGCTTGCCGCAAGCGCGGTTTCTGTCGTCGGTTTGCTCGGCTTTGTTGGACTCATTGTGCCGCATGCAGCGCGTTTGATGATCGGCTCAGATTATCGCTGCTTGTTGCCGGCATCGGCCATTTTGGGCGCAGCGACATTGATGTACAGTGACACCTTCGCACGCATGGCATTTGCACCGGTCGAGCTTCCTGTCGGCATCATCATGGCTGTTCTCGGTGCACCGTTCTTTCTCTTTCTCCTTCGAAGGGAGCTTTGATCATGTTGCTTTCTGTGAAAGGGCTGTCAGTTGCCATCAAAGGGCACCAGATTTTAAAGAATATCTCTCTGAATTTTACAGAAGAAAAGCGTACGGCGATTATTGGCCCGAACGGTGCCGGTAAATCGACACTCCTTCGAAGTATGGTAGGCATTTGGCAAGATTACGAAGGGCAGGTGCTCTTAAACCATGCGGATACACGGAAGATCGGTACGAGGGAGCTTGCCAAAAGCATTGCGATTCTTCCGCAGGGCGCAGCCGCACCACCAGATACTACGGTGCGCCGTCTCGTCAGTTACGGCAGGTTTCCCTATCGCTCTGTCTTTGGAAATTCAGATGCTAAAAAGGATCGTGAGGCGATCGAATGGGCGATGAGGGTAACGCATGTCGAGGACTTTGGCGAACGTCAGATTGATACGCTGTCCGGCGGTGAGCGTCAGCGCGCCTTTCTTGCCATGACGCTTGCACAGCAGCCTAAAATCCTCCTGCTGGATGAGCCGACGACGTATCTTGATATTGCGCATCAGCTTGAAGTCATGAACATTGTAACCGAAGTCAATCGTCGCTATGGCATCACAGTTATCATGGTGTTGCACGATATCAATCACGCGCTGCAGTTTGCCGATGAGATTGTCATCATCAAGAATCATGGCATCTACGGACAGGGAACGCCGGAAAAGTTGATGACGGTGGAAACGCTCGCCGAGGTTTTTGGTGTTAGGGCAGATCGTTTCATCAATCAAGAGGGACATGTCCTCTTATCGCCTGTGGGATTGGTAGGAAAAAGATAATACTTTCCGCGCATGTGCGATGTCTTTAAGAGACATATCGTATAGTACATCCTCACACAGATAAAAGTATATAGATAGAAAGAGGCCACGAGCAGTAACTCGTGGCCTCTTTTCGTGAACAATCTTTATTATATGGCAGAGATAATTATGAAAATAATTTTTAATCTCTATTGAAATGAAAATGATAATATGATATACTCTCAATAAAATGAAATTGAGTGTAGTACTTAATCTCATAGTTTTTATTCATCTGTTTTTCAAGGAGATGTTTTCGTGGAAAGCACTTGGGAGCTCTTTCAAAAGGGCGGTCCTGTTATGTATGCCCTGCTTATCTGCTCGATTGTGGTCATTGCTGTTGCCATTGAGCGGTATCGTTTTTACAAGCAGGCTGGTAGAAATGCAACACCTTTTAT
>CAUVCH010000058.1:0-6254 GCA_963550265.1 uncultured Mitsuokella sp.
GGCATATCGTTCACAGAATGCTCGACAATCTCTACCGCGTTTTGCTGGAACTTTCGGGACAGGATCTCGCAGGTCCTATCGGCGTCGCACAGATGGCAGGGCAGGTCGCAGAGCGCGGTCTCATCCCGCTGTTGAATTTCATGGCATTTTTGAGCCTCAATCTCGGTATTGTAAATTTAATTCCGATCCCCGCGCTGGATGGCGGCCGTGTCGTGGTGCTCTTTGTGGAAGCTGTACGCGGTGAACCGCTCGGAACGCGTTCGCTTGCGTATTTGCAGTACGTAGGTGTCGCCTTTCTCCTGCTCTTGATGATCCTAGCGACAAAGAATGATGTCGTCCGCGTTTTCTTGGGCGGCTGACGTTTCTCGTGCGGACGATTCAATAGAAAGAAGGAACGCGTGTGTTTGAGCGCAGGAAGACAAGGCAGATTCACATTGGAAATGTGGCGGTCGGCGGCGGTGCGCCCGTTTCCGTCCAGTCGATGACGAATACAAAGACAATGGACACCGAGGCGACGCTTGCGCAGATTCGTGCGCTGAAAGCCGCGGGCTGTGAGATTGTCCGCGTCGCTGTGCCGGATATGGCGGCGGCAAAAAATCTCAGAAATATCATCAAGGCTTCGCCGGTGCCGCTTGTCGCTGACATTCACTTTGACTACAAGCTCGCGCTTGAAGCGATCGCGCAGGGCATCGATGCACTGCGTTTAAACCCCGGCAATATCGGCAGCCATGCGCGTGTAGCAGAGGTCGTTCGTGCGGCAAAGGGGGCAGGTATTCCGATACGCATCGGCGTCAATGCAGGCTCGCTCGACCATAAACTCCTTGAAAAGTATGGTGGTGTCACGGCAGAAGCGCTGGTTGAATCTGCCATGGAGCATGTACGCATCTTGGAGGATCTTGATTTCTACGATATGAAGATCTCACTGAAGGCGCACGACGTGCCGCTGACTCTTGCGGCCTATCGCCGGATGAGCGAGCGCACCGCGTACCCGCTTCACCTTGGCATTACGGAAGCAGGAACGCCGGGCACGGGCATCGTCAAGTCTGCCGTCGGCATCGGCGCGCTGCTAGCAGAGGGCATCGGTGATACGATCCGTGTCTCGCTGACGGGGGACCCGACGGTTGAAGTTCGCGTGGCGAATGAGATTTTGAAGTCGCTCGGTCTGAAGGAATACGGTCCGTCACTGGTGGCTTGTCCGACGTGCGGGCGCACGTCCATCGACCTTCCTGCGATTGCGGCGCGCGTCGAGGAACGCTTAAAGGGGATGGAAGATCCCATCGAGGTTGCCGTCATGGGCTGCGTCGTCAACGGTCCTGGTGAGGCGCGCGGCGCAGATGTCGGCATCGCGGGCGGCAAGGGCGAGGGACTCGTCTTCCGCAAGGGTGAAATCATTCGCAAAGTCCCGGAAGCATCGCTCGTAGAAGAGCTTTTCAAAGAAATCGACAAGGTACTGGAGGAACGCAAACAGAATGAGAGCAAGTAATCTTTACGCACCGACTCTTCGCAACACGCCGGCGGAGGCTGAAATCGTGAGCCACCAGTTCATGTATCGTGCGGGGTTTATCCGCAAGTCGGCCGGTGGGATATATACTTTCCTGCCGCTCGCATGGCGTACGATCCGAAAGATTGAGAACATCATCCGCGAAGAGATGGACGCTGCCGGCGGTCAGGAAGTCATGATGCCGATTCTCCAGCCATCGGAACTCTGGGAGGAAAGCGGCCGCTGGAGTGCGTACGGCGAAGAGATGATGCGCATGAAGGATCGTCACGGGCGCGACTTCTGCCTCGGCCCGACGCACGAGGAGATGATGACGGCACTCGTTCGCGATGAAGTTCGCTCTTACAAACAGCTTCCGCTGATGCTCTATCAAATTCAGGATAAGTTCCGTGATGAACGTCGCCCGCGCTTCGGCCTGATGCGCAGCCGTGAATTCATCATGAAAGATCTTTACTCGTTTGACAAAGATGAGGAAGGTATGAATGCATCCTATCAAAAGATGTACGATGCGTATACCAATGTCTTCACGCGCTGCGGGCTGAAGTTCCGCCCTGTCGAAGCTGATAACGGTGCTATCGGCGGCGCACGTTCACATGAATTCACCGTACTGGCGGATAACGGCGAATCGAGTATTGCCATCTGCACCAAGTGCGATTATGCAGCAAGCGACGAAAAAACAGAGCTTGCGGTCATCGAAGCGGCGGCAGAGGAAAGGCAGCCGCTGGAAAAGGTGGTGACACCGAACACTTCGACCATTGAAGCACTGGTTGACTTTTTGCGTGTTCCCATCGAAAAGACGATCAAGGCGGTCGCCTATCAGACAGATAAGGACGAGCTTATCCTCGCCTTTGTTCGCGGTGATCACGAAGTCAATGAAGTCAAGGTGCAAAATGCTGTTCCGGGTGCGCAGGAACTTCGCATGGCAGAGGATGCGGCGATTGCAGCGGCGGGCGGCTGCGCAGGCTTTATGAGTCCGATCGGCATCAAGAAGGGCACGCATATTATCGTCGATGCAACGGTCATGAAAATGTACAACGCCGTTGCGGGGGCAAATGAGAAGGACGTACATTATAAAGGCGTTAACCCGGCGCGCGACTTTACAAACGAAGGGCTTATCGTCACCGACATCCGCCTTGTCAAAGAAGGGGATCCATGTCCGCACTGCGGCGCGCCGCTCACGATGACGCGCGGCATCGAGGCAGGGCAGGTCTTCACTCTCGGCACAAAATACAGCGAAGCTATGGGGGCAAAATTTCTCGACGAAAACGGTAAGGAACATCCACTACTCATGGGCTGCTATGGCATCGGCGTCGGGCGCACGATGGCTGCTGCTATCGAACAGAACAACGATAAAGACGGCATCTGCTGGCCGCGTGCCATTGCGCCGTTTGAAGTCGTCGTCGTCGCTGTCAATGCGAAGAAGGATGCGCAGCTCGCCTGTGCCGAAGAGATCTATGCAGAGTGCAGGAAGGTGAAACTTGACACGCTGTTAGACGATCGCCGCGAGCGTGCCGGCGTCAAATTTAAGGACTGTGACCTCATCGGCTACCCCATTCGCATCACCGTCGGTCCGAAAGCCGTCGAAGAAGGTGACATTGAAGTCAAGGTTCGTAAGACCGGCGAAGTCTTCCACTTTACGCGTGAAACGTATATTGAAAACGTGCAGGAGCTTTTGAAAAATCTCTGATTGGGAGGGATTGCTATGCGACTCAAAAAACTCTTATTCATTCTTGCTGTCTTGGCAGTTACGGTCATTTCCCTGCCGCTTGCGAATGCAAAGGGACAGCCTGTCAAGGACGCCGCCGTGCAGATGAATCAAACATCGGTAAGCGATGTCGCTGCACGGAGCAAAAGCGATAAGCGGGAAGCGGCAAAGCGCGTGAATCTCATCCTTGTCCTCGATAAGAGCGGCTCGATGTACGGTCTGGAATCCGATACGATCGGCGGCTATAATGGCATGATCGAGAAGGAAAAGACATTGGAGATCCCCGTCTATGTCACGACCGTCCTTTTTGACAATACGATTCAGACGATTCATGACCAGGCAGATATCAAGGCGCTTCCGGCACTCACGCAAAAGGAATACATGGCGGGTGGTTCGACGGCACTCTATGACGCTGTCGGTCAAACCATCTTAAAAGCCGAACAATATCCTGCAATTGCTGCAAGGAAAAAGGGCGCAAAAGTCCTCTTTGTCATCATCACCGACGGTGAGGAAAATTCCAGCAAAGAATTTTCACAAGAGGCATTGAAAAAATTGATCTCTGCCAAGCGCGAAGAAGGCTGGGAATTCATCTACCTCGGCGCGAATGTCGAAGCGGGAAAAGAAGCCTCGGCCATTGGCATCGACGAGAAAAACGTTGTTAAGTATAAGAATACGAAAAAGGGCGTTCAGGCCAACTTCACGGCTGTCGAGCGAGCGACAAGCGATATGGCGCAGGGCGTCTTCGATAAGAGTACATGGCGTGAGGCCGTTGAAGAAGACAAGGAATGAAAGAAAAAACCTTCCCTAGGAGGAAGGTTTTTTGCTGTTTGTATAAAGTGAAAAACAAAAAGGATATCGTTATGCAAAACAAAGTCCCCGTAGAAAAAGGGAAAAATTATGAACTCAACATCCACGCACTAGGTACGAGCGGCGAGGGCGTGGGGCGGCTGGATGGCTTTACCATTTTTGTCCGCGGCGTACTGCCGGGGGAAACAGCAAACGTGCGCATCATGGAAGTCAAAAAGACGTATGCGGCCGGCGTGCTTGTCAAACTCCTTTCGAAAAGTTCTGACCGCGTTTCACCGAAATGCCCTGTTTATGAAGATTGCGGCGGCTGTCAGATTCAGCATCTCAGTTATGAGGCACAGCTGCGCGAGAAACGCCGGCAGGTCTATGACGCTGTGACGCGCATCGGCGGTTTTCCAAAGAGCACTGAAGTCCTGCCGACACTCGGCGCAGTGTATCCTTGGAACTATCGCAACAAGATGCAGTTTCCTGTCGGTTTTGTGTACGGCAGGGTTCTCATTGGCTGTTTTGCGCGCGGCAGCCACCGCATTATCGATACCCTAAACTGCTACATACAAAAAGAGGGAAATAATGAAATCGCCGCTGTCATGCGCGCGGCGGTCAAAGAGCTGCGGATTCCCGTCTATGATGAAGACAAGCATCGCGGCGTCCTGCGTCATGTCATCGGCCGCGTCGGTGAGGGCGGAAAGATGATGCTCGTTCTCGTCACTGCGACGAAAGAACTTCCACGGGAGCGTGCACTTGTAAACTTCCTTCGCCAGCGCCTGCCGAACGTCGTCAGTATTCAGCAGAATATCCAGACCTACCGCAGCAATGTCATCATGGGGCGTGAGACGCGCTTGCTTTGGGGCAGTCCGACCATCATCGACCGCATCGGACGCCTGAAGTTTCATATCTCACCGCGCTCCTTCTTCCAAGTCAACAGTGAGCAAGCCGCTGTCCTCTATGGAAAAGCTCTTGAATACGCGAATCTAAAGGGAGAGGAGACGGTCGTCGATGTCTACTGCGGCACGGGCACCATCACACTCTTTCTCGCACAGAAGGCACATAGAGCCATCGGTATCGAAATCGTTCGCCCCGCCATTGAAGATGCAAAGAAGAATGCGAGAGATAACAGTGTAAAGAATGCTGAATTCATCGTGGGCGATGCTACCGCCGTTATGCCGCGGCTGTATCGGCAGGGTGTTCGCCCCGATGTCGTCGTCGTTGACCCACCCCGCGCCGGTTGTACGGAAGAAGTGCTGAAGACCTTTGTGCATATGAATCCGCAGCGCATCGTGTACGTTTCCTGCAACCCTGCTACACTGGCGAGAGATATGAAGCTTTTACACCAACTTGGCTATGCCCCGCAGAAGATCCAACCTGTCGATCTATTCAGTCAGACCAATCATGTGGAGACGGTAGCGCTGCTAGAAAAAATTTCCTGAATTTACTAAGGACGATTAAGGAGGGAAGCTTGTGAAGGGTTCAGAAGCTAGGATGACGGTATTCATGGAAGGTGCTGACAAACGTTTTGTGATACCGGTATATCAGAGAAAGTACGATTGGCGATATGAGAACTGCCGCCAGTTATACGACGACTTAAAGAAGATCGTCAAGGATGGCAGAGAAAGTCATTTCTTTGGCAGCATCGTTTCTGCTATTGTTCCGAATGGAAACAAAATTGAATATCACATTATTGACGGTCAACAAAGATTAACGACGGTCTCTTTATTGCTGTTAGCGATTCGCAATCTTATTGCACAGGGTAAAGTAAAGCCAGTCGAAGATAAGCTGGATGAACAGATCAGTCAGCGCTTTCTTATATCACCTTGGGCGAATTCGGGTGACAAGATTAAACTTCGTCCAGCTAAGAGTGACAGAGAAGCGCTGATAAAATTGTTTGGTGACGAGAAAGATTATGACTGCAGCTCTAACCTGACCATCAATTATCAGTTCTTTTATGATATGGTGATAAAAGAAGAGGTTACAGTAGAAGATTTATATGCTGCTATTGGTAAACTGGAAATCATCAGCATCACATTAGACAAAGGCGATAACGCACAGATTATTTTTGAAAGCTTAAATGCGACTGGGCTGGCTCTTTCAGAGGGGGATAAAATCAGAAACTATATCCTAATGGGGCTTCCTGCTCAGGTACAGACGAAGTATTACGATACATATTGGGAGAAAATTGAAAAGTGTACGGATAATAATGTCAGTGATTTTATCAGAGATTATTTGAGTATAAGACAAAAGATTATA
>CAUVCH010000059.1:0-6124 GCA_963550265.1 uncultured Mitsuokella sp.
AAGCTCGGCATTCGTTCTACGGTTGAAAACTGACACGAAGATATTTGCTAAAAGGTGAGCACAGTGAAAGCTGTGCTCTTTTGGTTTTGATAAGGAATTCTTCTTTGAAAATCAACAAAATCGATGCCTTGAAAAGGATTTTCTATTTTTGCGGCGAATACACTTAATGATATAAGAAAGAAACATATGGAGGAATACATGGAACAGTTTGAAATGGAAATAAGTGGGCGCAAGCTCATTGTCGAAAACGGCAAGATGGCAAAGCAGGCGAATGGTGCTGTTCTCGTTCGTTATGGCGATACGGTCGTTCTGGTGACGGCAACGGCTTCTGCCGAACCGCGCGAAGGCATTGATTTCTTTCCACTGACGGTGGACTATGAAGAAAAGATGTATGCGGCAGGTAAAATTCCGGGCGGTTTCATCAAGCGCGAAGGTCGTCCGTCCAGTGATGCTGTTCTCTGTGCCCGCCTCATCGATCGACCAATCCGTCCGCTGTTCCCAAAAGGTTACCGTAACGATGTTCAGATCGTCGCTACCGTTCTTTCTGTCGAGCAAGATAATGTGCCGGAAATCCCCGCGATGATCGGTGCGTCTGCTGCACTTTCTGTCTCTGATATTCCATTTGAAGGTCCGATTGCAGGTGTCCGCGTTGGTCGTATCGGCGATGATTTCATCATCAATCCGACGAAGGAAGAGCGCGAAAAGTCGACGCTGAACCTTACGGTCGCGGGCTCATATGATGCTGTTATGATGGTTGAAGCAGGGGCAAATGAGCTTCCTGAAGACGTCATTCTCGATGCGATTCTCTTCGGCCATAAGGAAATTCAGCGCATCGTAGCATTTCAAGAGGAAATTCAGAAAAGGTGCGGCAAAGAAAAACACATTGCTAAGCTGTTTACCGTGCCGGAAGCAATGGAAAAGGAAATCGAAGCGTTCGCACGGGAGCGCATTGATGTGGCTGTCCGCAACCCCGATAAACTTTCACGTGATGCCGATGTTGCAGATATTTCTGCCGATACGATGGAACACTTTCTCGAGCTTTATCCGGAGATGGAAAAGGAAATCGGCATGGCGTTTCATGACCTGGAAAAGTCGGTCGTTCGCCATATGATTACACATGAGAAAATTCGCCCGGATGGACGTGAAGTTGAGGAAGTTCGTCCGATATCGTGTGAAGTGGGCTTATTGCCGCGCGCGCACGGTTCGGGGCTTTTTACGCGCGGTCAGACACAGATTCTCTCCGTGACGACATTGGGGCCTCTCAGCGATGAGCAAATTATCGACGGACTTGCTCCTGAGTGGACAAAGCATTATATGCACCATTATAATTTCCCGGGCTACAGTGTCGGTGAAGCTCGTCCGATGCGCAGTCCAGGCCGCCGTGAGATCGGCCATGGCGCACTTGCTGAGCGCGCATTGGTCCCGGTGCTTCCTTCGATTGAGAAATTTCCATACACCGTCCGCGTTGTCTCTGAAGTCTTAGAATCCAATGGCTCGAGCTCCATGGGCTCTGTTTGTGGCAGTACGCTTTCCTTAATGCAGGCAGGCGTTCCCATCAAGCGTCCTGTCTCGGGCGTCGCTATGGGACTTGTCAAAGAGGGAGACGCCTATACGATTCTGACGGATATTCAGGGAATGGAAGATGCCCTCGGCGATATGGATTTCAAGGTCGCAGGTACAGAAAAGGGCATCACCGCTATCCAGATGGATATCAAAGTCGACGGTCTTTCTCGTGAAATCCTTTCTTCTGCACTTCAGCAGGCAAAGCGCGGCCGTGCCTTTATCCTCGGGAAAATGATGGAAGTCATCGATAAACCGGCGGAGGATCTTTCACCGCATGCGCCGCGTGTCGAGACGATAAAGGTCAAGGTTGACAAGATTCGCGATGTCATCGGTACAGGCGGTAAGGTGGTCAAGGGCATTATCGAAGAGACCGGCGTCCAGATCGACATTCACGAGGACGGCAATATCTATATCTTCTCGACGGATGCGGATGGTATGAAAAAGGCAAGGCAGAGGATTGAAGATATTGTTCGTGATGTTGAAGTCGGCGAGGTTTATAAGGGTCGCGTTACACGCCTTTTGAAGTTCGGAGCATTTGTCGAGCTCTTGCCCGGGAAAGAGGGTCTCTGTCATATCTCACAGCTTGCATGGCAGCGTATAGAAAAGGTGGAGGATGTCGTGAAAATCGGTGACGAGTTAGAGGTCAAGGTCGTCGAAATCGACGATAAGGGTCGTATTAATGTCAGTCACAAGGCATTGTTATGATGTTAGGATGATATGTAAAAGAATGAGAAGACTGCATGGCTTCATGCAGTCTTTTTAACACATTTTATATCGGCATGGTTAGCACAGCGGCACGTCATGTATAAAGATTTGCGAAAAGGTGAGTGAAATGAAGGTAAAAACAAGCGGCGAAGAGAGGGGCTCGCTGCTGCTTGAAATCGTTTTGATTACGGCTGTTTTCGCTATCTTTGCCAGCTTTATTCTGCCGCATGCAGCAAAACTTTATCGCACGGCTGTTCTCGAATACGAGACCGAGCATTTTTTCAGCGACCTCCGCTATCTGCAGCGCCTTTCTCGTTCGACAACAGCCCGCGATGATGATGGCCGCTCTATTGTAGATGAAGTGACGGGTTCGCCGGAAATCGACATTATCGATCACGGCACTGCTTATGCGGTCATGGCGATAGGCGTTGGGACGGCGGGGCGGGTTCAAAAAAATGTATATCGACTTCACGGAGATATCGTCATCCGTTGGCAGTCGAATGCTGTGACCAGTCAGCCAAGTGCCGTTATTCGCTTTTATGAGGACGGAAAGCCAAGCGGCAGTGCCTCTGGTTATACTTTTGAGCTTTTTAGCAGAGCACATACCGATGAGAAGATTCGCGTCATTATTGACCCTGCGGGAAGAATTCGCATTGCCCGTGCCTTTGAAAAGTGATGTATCTATCCGTTATTTTATGCTCGAGGGAGGCATCTTTTTGCGCGTTATCCGTCTTTTTTTCATCCTTATCTTACTTATGGCACTGCTGCCTTCTGTCGTACGAGCAGAGGAGCCGATAATCACAGCAGACGCTGCTATCCTTATCGAAGCGGCGACAGGGCGTGTCCTTTGGGAAAAGGAGGGTGAGGCTCGTCATTATCCTGCCAGTATGACAAAGATGATGACGACGATCTTGCTGCTGGAAAACATCGATCCGGCAGAGGAAATTTTCATATCACCACAAGCGGCAATGACAGAAAATACATCACTCGGCATTAAGGTAGGAGAGCGCTTGACGGCAAAAGAACTGACGACCGGCATGATGATGGTCTCGGATAACGGTGCTGCCGTTGCCATTGCCGAAGCTATGGATGGTGATACTGCAACTTTTGCTAAGCGCATGAACGCTAAGGCGAAAGAAATCGGCATGGAGAACACGAACTTTGTAAATCCAAATGGTCTTACCGATCCCAATCATTATTCAACGCCACATGATATAGCACGTTTGGCGCGCTATGCCATGGAAAATGACGATTTTCGACAGATTGTCCAACGAGAAAAGGAAACAATCTACTGGTCGTATCCGAATGGTCGCTTTAAGAATGTGATAAACACGAATGAGCTTCTGGGAAACTATGAAGGCATCACAGGTGTGAAAACCGGTTGGACAAATGCAGCGGGCGGCTGTCTTACCGCATCGGCAAAACGAAATGGTTTGAAACTTATCGCCGTCGTCATGCACAGCAAAACGGAAGAGGATCGGTTTAGCGATATGCGCAAGATCTTGGATTATGGCTTCCAGCATGTGCATATGGCACACGGCTTTTCTAAGGAAGAACTCAGCCGTCGTATTTTCATCGTCGATGGACGCATGGGGACGACCGTTGCGCGTCCCATAGAAGATGTCGAGTACCCGCTGATGGATGGAGAAGATCCATCCCATTGCTCGATTGCATATGATGCTCCGCGTATTGTGACGGCTCCTGTGTCGGGCAAGGATGTCGGAAAGGTCATTATTAAATACGACGACAAACCAGTGGGATCTGTTGCACTTTATTCCGAGCGTGTAGAAGAGGGATTTAGTATCGGTTCGTTTCTTGTCTCCGTCTTCGGATGGATGCTTTGATGGTTCATAATGGTCTGCGTGAGGTAACCTTGATGAAGCAACTTTTCGCTGCGATGGAAAGAGACCCTGCGATTCGCCGCTTAGTGGCGCTTTCAACGGGAAAACCCAAAGAACTGCTTGCTTACGGGCTGGGGGGCTCTGTGAAGTTTGCAGCGATTGCCGCTAGTTTTGCTGCCATACCGCGCACGATGGTGATCTTGGTTCATGGACGCGAGATGCTGGCTGATTGGCGGGAATCACTTCTTTCCTTATTGCCAAATATCGATATTCTCGTTTTGCCGGAAATGGACGCTCTGCACATTGAGGCAGATGCAAAGAGTATGGAGCGCATGGCAACGCGCATGAACATTCTCTCCCGCATGCGTGCAGGGGATCCTATCGTCGTTTTAACGGATGTGGCCGCTGCTGTACAAAAGGATTTTTCACGGGAGTATTTCGAGCGCGCAAGTCTTTCCTTTCATACTGGTGATACGCTTTCCATGGAGGGCTTCTTAAATAGGCTTGTCAAGTTAGGTTATGTGCACAGTGATGAAGTCGAGTTTGTTGGAAATTTCAGCATGCGCGGCGGTATCATTGATGTCTTTCCTGTCAATGCGACGATGCCTGTACGCATTGAGTTCTTCGGCGATGCAATTGATTCGATGCGTAGGTTCGATATTGATACGAAGCGGTCACAAGAAAATATCGAAAGCGTTTCTATACTTCCGCTTTCATGTGGTAATGTACAGGATGCGGCAAGTGATGTCTTCCTTACCTATCTCAGCGACGTGTCTGCAAAAAGCGAGACAAACGAAGAGAAGTTTCATGCGCCGATGGTCGTTTTCGATGAACCCATGCGTTTTCGTGAGACGCTGCGCCGTATGATCCAGGAGACGCCTGAAATTAAAGATACGATCTTTACTTGGGAGAAACTTGTCAGCGCGGCAAGGGGGAAGACCGTCCTTTACTCAGCACTGATGCTGCAGAAGATTGCAGAGGCATCGCCTGCGGAGACGATAAGTCTGCAGGGAATGCCGATGACGCCATTTCAGCGTCAAATGGATCTTTTGGAAAGTGAGCTTTCACGCTGGCTTAGTCAAAAGCAGAGCATCATTGTCTTCATGCCATCAAAGGAGAAGGCAAACGCCATGCGTGAGCTTCTTGTCAAGCGTAAGATTCCTGCTGTTTTAGGCGGTGAGGATGAGGCGCTCAGCGAGCGTGCCGTCAATATCCGCATGGGAAATCTTGTGGCGGGGATGGAGATAGCAGCTGCGCATCTTGTTGTCATTACAGAGCGTGATATTTTTGGACGCAGCAAGCGCCATATGCGCACGAAGAGTTCTGCCGTCCCCAGCGAGCGCATCATGCATTTCCGCGACATCAAACCCGGCGATTATGTCGTGCATGAGGCGCACGGCATCGGCAAGTACCTCGGCGTCGAGACATTGGAAGTCGGCGGTGTGCATCGCGACTATCTGCACATTAAATACGGCGGAGACGATAAATTATTTGTGCCGACAGATCAAGTCGGTCTATTGCAGAAATACATTGGTTCTGAAGGTGATACGCCGCGTCTTCATCGCATGGGCGGTACGGAGTGGGTCAAGGCGAAGGCGCGCGTGCGCAAATCTGTTGAAGATATCGCAAAGAAACTCATTGCGATCTATGCGAAGCGAAAGAATGCCAGAGGGTACGCTTTCTCTCCGGACGACAGCAGTCAGCATGACTTTGAAGAAGCCTTTCCGTATCAAGAAACCGACGACCAGCTTAGGGCAATTGCTGAAATTAAGGCAGATATGGAACGCGAAAAGCCGATGGAGCGTCTTCTTTGCGGCGACGTCGGTTTTGGTAAAACAGAAGTTGCTATCCGCGCAGCATATAAAGCGGCACTGGACGGCAAGCAAGTTGCTGTCCTAGTGCCGACAACAGTTCTTGCCCAACAGCACTATCAGACCTTTTCTGCACGTTTTCAGGATTTTGAACCGACCGTCGATGTCATCTGCCGCTTTCGCACAGCAAAGCAGCAGATGGCA
>CAUVCH010000060.1:0-5983 GCA_963550265.1 uncultured Mitsuokella sp.
GGAGCTTAACATCCGGAAAGCCGTTTGTGCGATTGCGGAAGTAGAAAACTTCACACGGACGGCGCAGATGCTGCACGTTTCACAGCCCTCGGTGACAAAAGCGATTAAGTCTTTGGAGGCGGAGCTAGAACTGACGCTCATCAATCGCAGTCAGCGGCATGTAATGCTGACTGAGGAAGGACGAGCTTTTCTCATCCACGCACAGCGCATTATGAAGGAGATGGAAGAAGCGCGGCAGGATATGGAACGCTTTCGCCATGCAACGCATGGGGTCATTCATTTTGGCATCCCGCCGATGGTAGAGGCCTATCTGTTTCCAGATCTATTCGTGAAGTTTCGCCGCGCCTTTCCTGAGATCAATCTCGACGTGCAGGAGTACAGCGATTCACAGGAGGTTTTGGAGCGTGTAGAGCTCGGTGAACTCGACTTTGGCATCGTGATGATGGGGCCTGGGGAAAGAGGTGAAAACACGCTGCACATCCTGAGCGATACGATGAGCCTCTGCATAGGAAAGGGACATCCGTTTTCCGATGAAGAAAGACTTGACTTTCGTGCGCTGTCGGGAGAAAAGTTTATCTTGCAGCAGCCGCGGACGTATCAGTATCATGAAGTCTTTAAGCGTACGCGTAAGGCAGGGTTTACGCCGGAAGTCGTTCTCTGTACGTCGCAGCTGAAGACCATCAAGCAGCTTGTCGCCGATGGGGTTGCCATTTCGTTTTTGCCCGATTTTGCAACGAACACAGAAAAGAACTTCCTGCGAAAGGAAGTCGTGCCGCCCATCAATCTCGAGGTGCTTCTATGTTGGGGTTCGCACAAGATTCTCTCACAGATTGACAAGCGATTCATTGATTTCGTGCGCGCGTCTGTCGCACACAGCACACCGGGAAGGGAGACGTAGCTTTGCAGTTAAAGCGGCTAGATGCATACGGCTTCAAATCCTTTGCGGATAAAATCAGCATAGATTTTGACAGCGGCATCACGGCGATCGTTGGCCCAAACGGCAGCGGAAAGAGCAATATCACAGATGCCATACGCTGGGTACTCGGTGAGCAGAGCATGAAAAACTTGCGCGGTATGAAAGCCGAGGACATCATTTTTACAGGCTCTGCCACGCGCAAAGCGCTCGGTATCGCAGAGGTCTCACTTGTCTTTGAAAATGATGGCACGCTGCCCTTGGATTTTCAAGAGGTATGCATAACACGCCGCCTCTATCGGAGCGGCGAAAGTGCGTATTATATCAACCGTGGGAAATGCCGCCTGAAGGATATTTACGATCTCTTTGCCGATACTGGCATCGGTCATGAAGGCATGAGCATCATCGGTCAGAATCGTATCGATGATATTTTGAACAGTCGTCCGGAAGAGCGCCGTGCCTTTTTTGAGGAGACGGCCGGTATCACAAAGTACAAGGCGCGCAAGCGTGAGACCGTGCGAAAGATTACGGAGACGGAAAACAATCTCGTCCGCGTGAAAGATATCATGCACGAGATTGAGACACAGCTCGAGCCACTTGCGCGCCATGCGGAAAAGACACGCGCCTACAATGCACTTATGGATAGCTACAAGGGAACAAAGCTCACAGTACTCGTGCGCAGTTACGAGGCAGCGCGCGAGCGAAAAGCGGAAAGCGACGCCCTGCAGCGGGCAGCAGGCGACCGCGCGTTGGAAGCGGAGACAAAAGTGCGCACACTTGAGGCGGCGAAGGCGGCAAATGACCGGCAGATCGTTGGGCTTGACCAAAAGATGCGCGAACAGGCGGAGAAAAATGAGAAAGTTCGCGCGAAACTTGAGCAGGTGAATCAAGACCGCGCGCGCCTTATGGAGCGGCGGGCGCAGGGAGATGCGGAAAGGGCGCGCATCAAAGCCCGCCGCGAGGAACTGACTGCCGTCGCTCAGCAGACGGTGACGGCGATTGTTCGTTTGACGGATGAAGTGGCAAGGTGTAAAAAAGATTTTGAAGACCTTTCGACCGCCATGGGAGAAAATCGAAAGAAGGCAGATACGCTTGCAGCGCGAGTCGAGAAGCAGAAAGAAGCGGTAAAAGAGGCACAGCAGGAAGCCGCCGATAAACAGAGCTTGCTGATGGAAAAACGACAGGCACTTGCCGTTCTCGAACGCGACATCAAGGCGGGGGAAGACGGCAGGAACGACCGTGCTGAAGCTAGAAAAACACAAGAAGAAAAGCTGCGTCATCTCTGTGAACTCGATGAAAAGCTCGCTCGTGACCTTGCAGCAGAAACAGCAGCAGAAGAGACGGCGAGACAGGAACAGACGGCGGCAGTTGCAGCGCAGGAGATAGCAGAGCGCGCGGCGCGCGAAGCGATCGACCGCGTCCGCCAGCTGGAGAGCAAGCGAAGTCAAGCAGAAGGAAATCTGAAATTCCTGACACGCATGCAGGAGGGGTATGAGGGCTTTGGCCGCGCGGCAAAGGCCATTCTCAAAGCACAGGCGTCATGGCGCGCGGGTATCTCGGGAGCAGTTGCCGAGCTTATCCATGTCGAGCGCGTATATGTGACGGCGGTTGAAGTCGCCCTTGGCGGCAATATACAGAACATCGTCACCAAAGATACGGAAACGGCAAAGGCAGCTATTGGCTTTTTAAAGCGCGGGCGTTTCGGCCGCGTGACCTTCCTGCCGCTCTCAACGCTCGTCGTCCGTCAGCCGGCAAGGCTGAACTGCGGTAGGGCGGATGGTGTCATCGGTTGGGCAAATGGACTGGCACATGCCGATGGTGCCTATCAAAAAGCGATCGACTTTCTCCTTGGTCGGACGCTCGTTGTCGATACATTGAATCACGCGCTCACCCTTGCGGAGAAGCTTGGTCATCGTCAACGCATCGTAACGCTTGAAGGTGAGATTTTGCATCCTGGTGGATCACTTTCGGGCGGCTCGCGCCAGAATAAAGAGGCAAGTTTTCTCAACCGCAGCAGTGAGATCGATACCTTGCGGGCAGAAATCGCCTCTTTAAAAAAAGATGTAGCAGCGGCGCATGAAAAGAGTCATGCAGTTGCAAGAGAGGCGACGGAAGCAGGTATAAAAGAACGGGAACTGCGAAAGACCCTTGCGGCACATGAACTTCGTTTGCTGGAGATTCGCACCAATCAGGGCAGTCTCAAGGAAAATATGCGCGAGCAGGAATGCCTCGTCGCAGAACAGAAGCTGGCAGCGGAAAAATTCGAGGCGACTTTTGCTGCCAGTCAGCAGCGGCAAGACCTCCTTTTGCATGAAAGCAAGGCGCTGGAGGAAGAATACGAGGCAGTAAAGAGCCGTGCGGAAAAGGCTGTCGTCTTGCTGGAAGACCTCCTGCAGGATGAAAGTGACTTGAAAGAGTACATCAATGGCCGCGAAGTGCGGCGTGCGATTCTCGAGCAGCAGACCGCTAGTGCGAAAAAGCAGATCGAACTTCGCCAGGAGGAAAAGGCGCGAAATGAAGAAGCCCTTCGAAAGACAGAGCAGGAGGAAAAGGCGCTTGTGGATTTTATGGCAGCGAGCACAGATGCGCTTTGTCGCATGCAAGAGAAGGTGGAAACCATGGATCTTTGTCTGAACAAAGGAAAGGAAGCGTACGATGCGATCTACAAGGCGCGCATGGGCTGTGTGGAAGAACGCGACCGGATAGAAGGAGAGACGAAGAAGGCGTCACAGGCACTGAATAAGCTTCGCGAGGAAATTCACAAGATTGACGTACAGGGCGCTAAGCTCGAAATCGAACGGAAAGAGCAGGAAGAGACTCTGCTGTCGTCGTACGGGATTACGCCCGAACGCGCGGCAGAACTAGCAGAAGATACGGATGATGAGACGATTCACGCTCGTTTGAAGTTTCTTAAAGAGGAGATCGATGCACTCGGTCCTGTCAATCCGAACGCCGTGCGGGAATATGAAGAACTGAAGAACCGACACGCATTCATGGAGAGACAGGCAAACGATCTCGTTGAAGCCAAGGGAAATCTTGCGACGATTCTATCCGATATGGATGCGGCCATGACAAAGCAGTTCAAAGAAGCCTTTGCCGAGATTCAGGTGTATTTTTCCGATATTTTCGTTCGCCTGTTTGGCGGCGGCAAGGCAGAGATAAAACTTCTCGACGAAGCGGACGTCCTTAACACCGGCGTCGAAATCTTGGTGACACTTCCGCGGAAGAAACAGCAGAGTCTGGCGGCACTTTCGGGCGGTGAACGTGCGCTCACTGTCATTGCATTGCTCTTTTCTTTTTTGCGCTATCGTCCATCGCCGTTTTCTGTGCTCGATGAAATCGATGCACCACTTGATGAGGCAAATGTCAAGCGGTTCGGCGGCTTTTTGAAAGAGTTCGCCGATCATACGCAATTTGTTGTTGTTACGCATAGAAAGGGCACGATGGAAGTTTCAGATGTCATGTATGGCGTCACGATTGAAGATGCGGGCATCTCGAGAATTCTGTCCGTGAAACTGGAAGACGCTGTTACGGCCTAGGGACTCTGCTCGAAAGGAGAAGGTATGGGATTTTTTGACCGACTGAAGAAGGGGCTTACCAAGACACGTGAGAACCTTACGAACAAGATAGAGAAGCTCGTCATCGGCTATGCTGATATTGATGATAAACTCCTTGATGAACTGGAAGAGACGCTGATTATGGCCGATGTCGGCATCGAGACGACGGAAAGACTCATGACAGCGGTGCGAAAGGGCATCAAGAAGAAGGAGATTAACAGCCCGGACGATTTGCGGCCGTTCCTTCAGAAGGAAATCACGAACATCCTTAGCGAAGGAGAAAATGAAACGCACGTAGCAGAAGAAGGGCCGACAGTTCTTCTTGTCATCGGTGTCAACGGTGCAGGAAAGACGACGACCATTGGAAAACTCGCCGCTTACTATAAGGGTGAGGGCAAAAAGGTTCTCCTTGCGGCGGCAGATACCTTTCGAGCGGCGGCGATCGACCAGCTGGAGTCATGGGGCGAGCACACGGGCGTTCCTGTCATCAAACACGAAGAGGGATCGGATCCTGCGGCTGTCGCCTTTGATGCGGTAAAGGCGGCAAAGGCGCGCGATGTGGACGTACTGATCATCGATACGGCGGGGCGCCTTCAGACGAAGTCCAATCTCATGCAGGAGCTTGAAAAGATCAACCGCGTCATCGGGCGTGAGATCAAGGGAGCGCCCCATGAGACCCTGCTCGTTCTCGATGCGACGACGGGACAGAACGCCGTCAGCCAAGCGGAGCTTTTTACGAAAGCAGCACCGATCACAGGCGTTGTGCTCACAAAGCTCGACGGTACGGCAAAGGGCGGCGTCGTCATCGGCATCAAGAGCCGCTTAAAGATGCCGGTCAAGTGGATTGGTGTCGGGGAAAGTGTCGAAGATCTCCGTCCATTCGATGCGGAAGACTTTGCTCGTGCGCTCTTTGGCATGGAAAAAGAAACCTGATGCTAAAGGGAAATGCTGCATACGCTTACCTAATGGCTGGATAGCTGCGCAAGACAAAAATAAAATGAAAACGAGGAGAATCTGCCATGAAGAAGATACGCAAGGCGGTCATACCTGCCGCAGGGTATGGAACGCGCTTTCTCCCTGCCACAAAGGCGACGCCGAAAGAGATGCTGCCAATCGTCGACACGCCGACGATTCAGTTCATCGTCGAAGAAGCGTTGGAAAGCGGCATTGAAGATATCTTGATTGTCAGCGGCCACGGCAAGCGCGCGATTGAAGATCATTTCGATTCGGCACCGACGCTTGAGGCAGAACTTAGAAAAAAGAAAAAGTTTGACCTGCTTGCAAAGATTGAGGAGACGGCGGACATTCGTATCCACTACATCCGCCAGCGCTATATGCGTGGTCTAGGCGATGCTATTCTTTGTGCGAAGGCCTTTATGGGCGATGAACCATTTGCCGTTCTCCTTGGCGATGATGTCGTCTACAATCCTGACAATCCTGCTCTGCGTCAGCTCATCGACGTTTATGAAAATCGTGGCGGATCTGTCCTTGGCTGCCAAGACGTGGCAATGTC
>CAUVCH010000061.1:0-5940 GCA_963550265.1 uncultured Mitsuokella sp.
AGTCAGACGACGACCCGATGCGCTTTGCAGTAGCCGACGGTCGAGCTACACATGAGCGTGTGCCGCATAAAGCGAGCGAAAAAAAGAAGTTAACTGCAGAAAAGAAGACAGTCAAGGCAAGTACAGCCGAGCCGAAAAAGCCGGAAGCGGAGGTAAGGCCTGTAAAAGAAAAGACGACAGACACGCAAAAGGCTTCGAAGACACCAAAGGAAGGGAAGCAGACTAAAGGCGTAAAGGAGACGAAGAATAAACCAGCAGGGGCGCTGAAGTCGGCTGCAAAAGAGACCGAAAAGTCGAAGAGGAAAGTCCTTCGTGCCAGCGACGCACCGCGACTCGTCATCGTCCGTCAGGCAGATAAGTCTAACGAACGGGGTGCTTCTCGCGGCAATATGCGCAGTGCACAAGTCTCTGGTGAGCGGAAATCACGCGGCGGCGGTCGTATTGTTGCCGCAGCACCGGCGGCACCGATGCCGCCCCGTGATGGCGGGCAGGGCAGCGGGCGCCGCACAGAACGCGGCGGCGACCGTAAGAACAGCGGTCGCGGCGAACGCAGAAATGAACGCGGCCGCAATAACTATCGTTCGCGTATGCGTTCTGAGCGTATGGATCGTAAGAATCGCAAGGGACGTAAGGCAGCGCCGCCGCAGCCAAAGGTCGAGATCGCTCGTCCGAAACACATCAAGCTGCCGGAGACGATTGTCGTCAAGGATCTCGCATCGAAGATGAGCTATACGGCGGCAGAAGTTATCAAAAAGCTCTTCCTTATGGGGGTTATGGCAACTATTAACCAGGAGATCGACTATGACACGGCAGTGCTCGTTGCCTCTGAATTTGATGTCACCTGCGAAGAGCTGCCGCCGGAAGTCGATCCGACAGAAATTCCAGAAGTTGCATACGATCCGAAAATGCTCAGGCTTCGCCCGCCTGTCGTCACTGTCATGGGACATGTCGACCACGGCAAGACCAGCCTTCTCGACTGCATTCGCAATACAAGCGTCTCGACACATGAAGCAGGCGGTATCACGCAGCACATCGGTGCTTATCAGGTCATGGCCAATGGCAAGAAGATCGTCTTCCTTGATACGCCGGGACATGAGGCTTTCACGGCAATGCGTGCGCGCGGTGCACAGATTACCGATATCGCGATTCTCGTCGTTGCCGCAGATGACGGCGTCATGCCGCAGACGATCGAAGCCATTCATCATGCAAAGAGTGCAAAAGTTCCCATCATCGTTGCCATCAATAAGATCGACAAGCCAGGTGCGAACCCCGAACGCGTCAAGCAGGAATTGATGGAACAAGGGCTTGTACCGGAAGAATACGGCGGAGATACGATCATGGTTCCCGTCTCGGCAAAGAAGCAGATGGGCATTGACGATCTGCTTGAGATGGTTCTCCTCGTTGCGGAAGTCAAGGAACTCAAGGCAAATCCGAATACAGATGCACGCGGTGTTATCATCGAAGCAAAGCTCGACAAAGGCCGCGGTCCTGTCGCAACGGTTCTCATGCAGGATGGCACGCTTCGCATCGGTGAAAGTATCGTCGTTGGCATGACCTATGGCAAGGTTCGTGCGATGATCAATGATCGCGGCGAAGCTGTGAAGAAGGCAGGTCCTTCCATGCCAGTTGAGATCCTTGGCCTTAGCGACGTGCCGTCCGCAGGTGATATTCTCGCAGCACTGGATGAGAAACAGGCACGCTCTATTGCAGAAGCACGTATTGAGCGCCAGCGTTCGAAACTTATCAAGTCGAAGAAGGTGTCTCTCGATGACCTCTTCCATCAGATTCAAGAAAACGACATCAAGGAGCTCAACATCGTTGTCAAAGCCGATGTGCAGGGATCGGTCGAAGCACTCAGCAGTGCACTTATCAATCTTAATAAGAATGACGAAGTTCGCGTTGCTATCGTTCATTCGGGCGTCGGCAACGTCTCTGAATCTGACGTCATGCTCGCTTCAGCATCGAACGCACTCATCATTGCGTTTAATGTTCGCCCTGCCGCAAATGTGCGTCGCTTGGCGGACAGCGAGAAAATTGACATCCGTACCTACAGCGTTATCTACGATGCGCTGAATGATGTCAAGGATGCCATGAGCGGTCTTCTCGCACCAAAGTACAAGGAAGTCGTCATCGGCCGCGTCGAAATTCGTCAAGTCATGAAGTTCTCAAAGGCACTTGTTGCAGGCTCTTATGTCCTCGACGGCAAGATTACGAACAACGCCAAGATTCGTATCTTGCGTGATGATAAGGAGATTTTCGACGGTGAGCTTGATTCGCTCCGTCGCTTTAAGGATGAGGTCAAAGAAGTTGCCGCAGGTTATGAATGTGGTATCTCCATCATCGATTTCACCGAGTTCCAGGAAGGCGATATCATCGAGCCTTACATCATGGAAGAGATTAAAACCGACATTAATCAGGTCAATAAGGAAGCTGCTAAGAAGCACGAAGAAGAGGCAAAGGCGAAAGCAGAAGCTGCTGCTAAGAAGGCAATGGAAGCTGCAGAAGCCGAAAATCAGGAAAAGTAATTTCTTTATGGCGCGGGCTTGCTCGCGCTTTTGCCTTTTGCATGGCATAAGACGCTCTAAAAAAGTAGAGAGGAAATCAGGAAAAGACAACAAGATATTTAGGAGGTGTAAGGCATGAGCCAGACGCGTGTTGAAAAAGTACAGGAGCTTATGAAGCAGGAAGTTTCTGAAATTGTCCTGCGGGAGCTTAAGGATCCCCGTATCGGCTTTGTGACAGTGACGGAAGTCAAGTGCACAGCAGACTTGCGGGAAGCGAAAATCTATGTCAGTGTTATGGGAAGCGATGACCAAGTTAAGAATACCCTTGCTGGACTAAAGAGTTCCATGGGATTCATCCGCCGCGAGATCGGCAGGCGTATTCGTCTGCGTTTTACGCCGGAAATTTCTCTTGCACTTGATAAGTCACTGGACTACAGCGCGCATATTCAAGAGCTCCTCTTAAAGGTGGAGATGGAGAGCATGAAACATAAGGAAAAGGAGGTGGATGAGGATGTCTGAGAAAAGCCTGTCACTAAAAGAGATCGCTGAGGAACTGAAAGGTGCAGGAAAAATCATTCTGACAGGGCATGAAAATCCGGATGGGGATGCCGTCGGTTCGACCCTTGGTTTGATGCATCTCCTTTGTGCCATGGGAAAGGATGCGTCTGTCGTCTTTGACGATACGTTACCTTTTTTTCTCTCATATTTGCCAGGCTTTGATGAAATCACGCGTCCAGTGGAGACGGAAGCAGACATTCTTCTCGTACTCGATACGCAGACGGATCGCATTGGCAAGACGCTGGAGAAGGTGCATGCAAAGCACTTGATAAATATCGATCACCATAGGACGAATGCGGGCGAGGTGTTTGACCATTATATAGAACCAGACGCTGCGGCAACGTGTGAAATCGTCTACAAGCTGCAAAAAGAGCTACATACACCCTTTACCAAAGAAGCCGCGACCTGTATTTATACAGGGCTTGCTACAGATACGGGCTTTTTCCGCTACGCTAATACTAGCCCTTTGACCATGCGCGCAGCAGCTGACCTCATGGCGTGCGGTGCTGTACCGAATAAGATAGCAGAATCTCTTGACGAAAAGCCGTATCAGACAATTCTCGATATCGCGCAGTCCCTAACGCATATCGAACGATTTGCTGACGGTCGTGCGGCAGGTATATTCCTTGACTATGAAATGGCATCGAAGATGGAGACGACAGAAGGATTCATCGATTATGTGCGCATCATCCAGGGCGTTGAAATTGCCTGTCTTATGAAGATGAAGAGCGAGACATTCGCCCGCGTCAGTATGCGCTCGAAGGGAGTCGATGTCGCCGCTATCGCATCTAAGTTTGGGGGCGGCGGACATACCTGTGCTGCAGGCTGCTCTATCGAGAAGCGTTTTGATGAAGCAAAAAAAGAGATTGCAGCAGAAATCACAAAGTCTTTAGAGGCTCGCGCATGATCGGCGGTTTTTTAAATATCTTGAAGCCGCCCGGCATGTCCTCTCATGATGTCATCGGTGCTGCTCGGCGTATATTGGGCGTAAAGCGTATCGGCCATGCGGGGACATTGGATCCCGCTGCCGCAGGCGTTCTTCCCGTCGCTGTGGGGCAGGCAGCAAGGCTGCTTGAGTATCTTGCACTAGCCAGAAAATCCTATCGTGCTGAAATCTTGTTTGGTCGCGCAACGGATACCGGCGATGATACGGGAACAATTGTGAAGGAGATTTTAACGGCAGAACTTCCGGAAAAAGAAGCTGTAATGGCAGTGCTGGCACACTTTGTCGGTGAAATCGAGCAGACGCTTCCTGCATATTCCGCCGTTAAAATCGATGGTAAACGCGCTTACGACCTTACACGAAAGGGGAAAGAGATTGAACTTCCCAAGCGGCGAACGAAGATTTTTTCATTGACGATGCAGGACTACCGTAAATCATCGATTCTCATCGACGTTACTTGTCACAAGGGTACGTATATCCGAAGCCTGGCAGAATCCATTGGTGAGCATCTTGGTATTCCATCGACGATGGGCTTTCTGCTTCGGACACAGGTCGGTGATTTTTCACTTTCCGATGCAATGACGATAGAGGAGCTTGCAAAGAAAAGAGAAGCAGCACTCTTGTCGCCGGAAAAATTTCTTGGGCATCTGCCGCGCTATGCACTGGAACCAAAGCGTGAAAAGGCGTTTCTAAATGGGCTTCCTACAAACGACAGAAAATATTCCGGCACAGGGCTGCATGTTGTCTATGCAGATGAACACTTTCTCGGCATCGGAATATTCAGCAGGGAAGAAGCTGCAATCCGACCGGTCAAAGTCTTTCGTGAGGAGGAGAGACGATGAAGATCTACACGAAATGGAGCGACCTTCGGAACGAAGCGAGTGGTATGGCGGTGGCACTCGGCATGTTCGACGGCGTTCATCGCGGACATCAGAGCATTATCCGTCGTGCGGTGGAGCTTGCAAAGAAGACAGGGAAGAAGAGTGCGGTTTTTTCGTTTAGCAATCATCCGCTTTCTGTCCTTGCTCCGGCTTCACTGCCGCCGCAAATTGGCGATACGAAGCTTAAGGAGCTTTTGCTTGGACGTCTCGGTGTCGATATCTTTCTCTGTCTTCCCTTTACAAAGAAACTTGCGCGTGAGAAACCAGAAGACTTTCTTTTACATCTTAAGCAGTATTTTGCGCCAAGCTACGTCGTGACAGGACCAAATTTCACTTTTGGCAGCAAGGGAAAAGGCACGCACCGCATGTTGATGCGTGTCGCTGAAGACTATGTTTTTCGAGCAGAGATCTGCCCTGTGGTCATGGAAGACGGCGCACCTGTCAGCAGTACGCGTATTCGCAGCCTTCTTGCCGCGGGGAACTTGGCGCTTGCCAACAACTTTCTCGGTTATCCTTTCACGGTACTCGGCCGTGTGATTCACGGTGATCGGCGCGGCCGGCTTCTCGGATTTCCGACGGCAAACCTTGCCATTCCAGACGAACGCGTCATGCTGCCAAACGGCGTTTATGCTGCGGAGGCTGTGCTGGGTCAGGTGCACTATAACGCATTGGCTAACATCGGCACAAATCCGACATTTACGGGGTGCAATCGTCGTTTGGAGGTCAATTTACAGGATTTTACGGGCGATATCTACGATCGCCTTCTTGAAGTGCGCTTTCTTGGAAATCTTCGTGATGAAAAGAAATTTGCATCGGTGGACGAGCTTGTACGGCAGATGAAGCGCGATCGTGAAAAGGCAAAAAAGATATGGACACGGTTATAGGGGTTATGATATACTGGAAACTGCATAGTCTAGGAGATTGTGCACTGGCTTGGGCCCGGATAGCGATGCTCCGACGTTCTCTTAGCTCACGGCGATTTTTTTATGTATAGGAGGAATACAAATGCTTACCCAGGAAGCAAAACAGGAAATCATGAAGAAGTATGCGATGC
>CAUVCH010000062.1:0-5808 GCA_963550265.1 uncultured Mitsuokella sp.
GGGATACGCGAAGTGGGTATCTTTTTGATGGTCGGCGCACTGCTTCATATTGCTGAGGACGCGCTTTGTGGCAAAGTTCCTTTTCTTCTGCCCCATAAGAAGGTAGGCATCCGTTTGTTCAAGGTTGGCTCGACAGCTGAATATCTCGTGACCATTGGGCTTATTTTGCTCGTCTTATTCGTTGCTGAATATTTGAAAGGGGGAACCTATGGCTGAAATTGGAAGTGGGGGAAAGAAACCGAGCAAGCTGCTGCGCTTGCTGTCGGAAAAGTACCCGACGAAGGAATCCGTTTATGAGAGTCTTATTTATCTTCAGTCACGGCTTTCGCTGCCAAAGGGCATCGAGCACTTTATGAGCGACTTGCATGGTGAGTACGACTCGTTCTTTCATATTCTTAATAACTGCTCGGGCGTCCTTCGGGAGAAAGTCGATTACGTCTTTGGCGAGCGGATGACGGAAGATGAAAAGGCAGAGTTTTTGACGCTGATCTATTACCCACGCGAAAAGATCGAACAGGTAAAAATGGCGAGGCGCGCGACGCCTGCATGGTATCGGAAAAACCTAGAGCATCTTCTCGCACTTGCCAAGCTGATGAGTTATAAGTATTCGGCGTCAAAGATCTCTAGCTTCATTCCAATGCGTTATGCCTCTGTCATCGTCGAGCTGATGAATACGCGCCCAGATCAGGATGCAGCACAGGGCGTCTATCTCTCAAAATTATTGACGACCATCGTGCAGATCGACAGCGGCGCAGACTTCATTGAGGCATTCACCGTCCTCATCAAGCGGCTTGCTGTCGACCGGCTGCACATTGTCGGTGATTTTTTTGACCGCGGTGATCGTCCTGATGCCATTCTCGACCTTTTGATGGAACATCCTTCTGTTGACATTCAATGGGGCAATCACGACGTTCTATGGATGGGCGCGGCACTTGGCAGCGAGGTATGTGTTGCAACGGTCGTTCGGAATTCGCTCCGCTATAAGAATACCGATGTTCTCGAGCGCGGTTATGGCATCAGCCTGCGCCCGCTCACGACATTTGCACAGCGGCTCTACCCGGATAAGGCGCCGATCAAGGCAGCGGAAGACGCGATGACGATGCTGATGTTTAAGCTCGAAGGTGCCGTTATCAAGCGCAACCCAGACTTTCAGATGCAGAGCCGTTTGCTCCTGCATAAAATTGATTTTCGCTCCTCCTGTGCCGTTCTTGGCGATGGAAAGCGTTATGAGCTTGAAAACGCATATTTTCCGACTATTGACGGCAATGCGGATGATCCGTATCAGCTGACGGAAGACGAGCGAACGATCATCGACGATCTCTGTTCATATTTTACGGAAAGTAAGGCGCTTCGCCGCCATGTCGACTATCTTTACCAAAAGGGGAGCGTCTACACTCGCTTTAATGGAAATCTTCTCTTTCACGGCTGTGTACCGCTAAATGAAGACGGTTCCTTCCGCTCGATTCCCTTTGCTGGAAAAGTGTATGCAGGGCGGGCTTGGTTTGATTTTTGCGAGCAGCAGGCACGCAGGGCATATCTCTATCAGACGCAGGGCAGCCTTGACTTTTTATATTTTCTTTGGTGCGGCAGAATATCGCCTATCTCGGGGCGCGAGTTCAAGACATTTGAGCGTGCCCTGATCACCGACGAAAGCACTTGGAAAGAACCCGCGGATCCTTATTTTAAGCAGATCGACACAATCGAGTGCTGTGAGCGTGTCCTGAAGGAATTTGATCTGGATCCAAAGCGCGGTCATATCATCAACGGGCATGTGCCCGTCAAGGTGAAGAAAGGCGAGAGTCCTATTAAAGCGGATGGGCGCGCCATCATCATTGACGGTGGTTTTTGCAGGGCATATCATACGAAGACAGGTATTTCGGGCTATACACTCATCTCGAATTCGCGTGGTTTGCGTCTGCTGCAGCATCAGAAGATTGCGGATGTTCGCGAGGCACTTCGTGAAAACAATGACATAGAGTCCGTCTCGAAGACGGTTGAACTGCAGGCCATGCGTACGACGGTAGGTGATACGGATGAAGGTCGATGGATTCAGGATGAGATTACCGATCTTTATAAACTCTTGCTCGCCTATCAAAATGGAATTTTGAAACCGAAGGAGTAATTTCATGACAAGTGAGCTTCAAGCAAAATATAGTGCATTGAAAGAGATGCTTACTGCGCTAGGCAAAGTCGCGATTGCTTTTTCGGGCGGTATCGATTCGACGCTCCTATTAAAGGTGGCACATGATACACTGAGGGATAGTTGTGTTGCCTTTACCGCAGCTTCTGCCTTTGTGCCAGAGAGGGATGTCGATGAAGCGCGACAGTTTTGTGAACGGGAAGGTATCACCTTAAAGGTGATGGACTTTCCCATCCTCGATGTACCGCATGTCAAGGAAAATCCAACCGATCGCTGCTACCATTGCAAAACGGCGATCTTCACGCAGCTGAGGGCGACAGCCGGGGAGCTTGGTATCACGAACATCGCTGAGGGAACAAATCTCGATGATGACGGCGATTATCGCCCAGGGCGCAGGGCGCTTGAAGAGCTTCATACCTTAAGCCCGCTTCATGCGAGCGGCTTCACCAAGAAGGATATCCGCGCCTTATCGCAGGAACTCGGCATCAAGGGATGGGATCGCCCATCGTCTGCCTGCCTTGCTTCACGTTTTGCCTATGGGATGGAACTGACGGCAGATAAGCTCAAATGCGTCGGTATGGCGGAGAATTTTCTGAAAGATGAGGGATTTCATCAGCTTCGCGTCCGTGTTGAACTGAATACGGCGCGCATTGAATTGGAACCTGCGGATATCGATCGTATCCTTGCGCCGGCTGTCCGTGCGAAAATTGTAAGGGCATTTCGTGAGTTCGGCTTCTCGCACGTTTCGCTTGATCTTTTGGGGTATCGAAAGGGCAGCATGAACGAAGGCGTCGAGGGAATCTAATGCTTCGCGAATATTTCTGGATACTGCGCCAAGGTTTCTCTCTTTGGCATGAATAGGGGATGCTCCATGAATCGAAATAGCAACGTCTCGGCAGCGCTTTTGATGCTTGTCATGATGTTTCCTGCCACGTCTGTGTTCGCTGCCTATAAGGCAAATTCCAATACAGGAATTGAGGCACTGGACTATATTGAAAACAACCATCGCACAGAGCGCGAAAATCGCCTGACTGATGAGCAAAAAGAACTATTAAAGGCAGCAGAGGATATGAAGGAGCATCTTCGTTATCCGTGGGATCCTTCCGATACGACAAAGCCGGCGCCGCTTGCCTTTGAAGGCGATGACCTCACGTATGATCAACGAAATGGTGACTTCAAGAGCAAGGGCGAAGTGCATATTCTGCAGGCGGATGCCCATTCGTATGATGGTCAGGATACCTCTGGTAACCTTGAGACGCATGATCTCTACTTTCCAGAACATTCGCGTATCCTCCAGATGACGCCGGGCATGAGCCATGTGATTCTCGATGGCTATGAGGCGCGCTACAATTATATGACGAAGATCGGCACGATGGAGAGTGCGACGGGGCGTGTTGACCGCTATAACATCACGGGCAAGCGCTTCGAGTTCTATCCGGATCACTATGTTGCCTACGACGGTACGGCGACAAAGTGCAGCGCGATAAAGCCGGACTACCATTGGAGCGCGGAAAAGCTGACAATGTATCCCGGCGATAAGATTGTCATGGAAAATATGAAACTCCATATCAAGGGAAAGACCATTTACTCGAGGAAGCACTATGTGGTGGATTTGAAGGATGACGGGGGCAATCGGAAGCTGCCGCGCGTTGGCTATGATTCGGATGACGGCGCTTGGATCTCTTACAAGATTCGCCGCCCGCTCCTTAAGAATGTGAATTTAAATCTCAATCTTCTCTGGATGACCCGCGCGCATTGGCGCAGCAACTACAATATCACATGGTCGAATCGCCATATGTCGACCGGGGTAATCTATGGGCATTTCAAGGATGGCGATGACAACTGGATCAAGAAAGAACCATCTTTTGTTTGGTCCTATGGTGATCAAGTCGGCAAGCTGCCGCTTACCTACAGCCTTCATGCAGAGCGCGGCAGGTGGTACAATAAAGGTATCCACAGTATGCACACCGAATACGGTGTCACGCTCACGCCGTTCCCGCTGTACTGGAAGGGCTATCATCTCAACACGTCGATCGGCTACAATGTCGTGCGCGAGGGATACGATCATTCCGTTCAAAACGGCCTTAACTTTGATGCCGTCGTGACAAAGGACTTCAATGCCCGCTGGTCTGCTTATGCTGGGTATCATTACAGTGCAGTCACGCAGGATAATTCCCTTTTCGATTATGAAACCAGCGACTATCATCGTCGGTTTGAAGGCGGGTTCAGCTATCGCATTTCGGATCATGACCGCATTGCGATTGGCATGCGCTACAATCTCGATGACGGCGAGTTAAGCGATGTTGACTACTATTGGTTTCACGATATGCACTGCCTGCAGGCCATTGTGCGCTATCGTTCCAAACAGGATCAATGGAGCGTCAAGCTTGAATTTACACCGTGGTGAGCAGGCGATGGCTGACTTCGCCTATGCGCGGCGTGAGGAAGGCTTGCGAGTAAGGGCGTTGTAGGCTTTGGGGGATATATGGCAGTGAAAAAATTAGAAGCGCAGGAAATCATCGGCGCCATGCAGAAAAAGCAGATCTTGATCATCGGTGACATGGTGGCGGATATTTATCTCGACGGGCGCATTTCACGCATCTCGCGCGAAGCACCGGTGCTCGTCTTGGAACAGGCAGGAGAGAAGGTGATTGCCGGCGGCGCGGCAAACGTCGTCAATAATATTGCGACGCTCGGCGGCACGGCATATGCGGTCGGCATCCTCGGGCGCGATGGTGCAGCGGATGGGCTGCGGCATATCTTCATGAAAAATGGCGTCCATATGGAGGGACTTTTCGGCGATGAAAACCGTCCGACTACCACGAAGACCCGCATCATTGCCGGCGGACGAGCGACCGTCAGTCAACAGATCGTCCGCATCGACCGCACGTGCAGCGATCCGCTTTCGGAAACCATGGAAATGGAACTTTTGCGAGCTATTAGCAATATTCTGCCGCATGTTGACGGCGTCGTCATCAGTGATTACGGTGCAGGGACTGTTACGCCGAAGATTCAGCAGAAGATCATCGAATACTGTAAGGAAAAGCGGATTCCAAGCATCGTAGATTCGCGCTATGATGTCGCTCGGTTCAAGGAAATCGGCTATGTCAAACAAAACGATGCGGAGCTTTCAGCAGCCATTGGCCATGATCTGGCGGATGAACCGAGCATCGTACAGGCGGCACAAAATCTTATCGAGCAGCTTGCCTGTGATGGTGTTCTCGTGACGCGTGGTGAAAAGGGGATGATTCTCGTCCAGAAGACTGGGGACGTACACAACATTCCCGTGACGGATAAGAGCGAAGTCTTTGATGTTTCTGGCGCAGGCGACACCTGCGTTGCGGCGATGATACTCGCACTTGCGGGCGGCATCGCGCCAAAAATCGCTGCCTGTACCAGCAACTTTGCAAGTGGCATCGCTGTTCGGAAACTTGGTACTGCAACCGTCAGCGCAAGCGAACTTCGCGCGGCTATCTTAAAGAGAAGAGAACGGGAGAATTGACGTGCTTGTAGCAGACAGAGATATAACGGCATTGGCAGAAATCCTTCGGCACGGTGGAAAGCGCATCGTTTTTACAAACGGCTGTTTTGACATTCTCCATGCGGGGCATGTCCGCTACTTGGCAGCGGCAAAGAATCAAGGGGATATCCTCATCGTCGGCTGGAAC
>CAUVCH010000063.1:0-5768 GCA_963550265.1 uncultured Mitsuokella sp.
GGAGCCGACCGTTATAGGGGCAGGGCTTGTTGGAGTCCGTCAGAGTTGCGTTTTGCGCATGAAATTGAGTGGTAACACGTAGGTGCATCCTTCGTCTCATAGAGGCGGAGGATTTTTATTTGCCCAAAAGCTGTGCATGTTTCATGTTTTAGGAGGTAATTTTATGATGAACTATCAGAAGTATTCCAAAGGTTACTACATGCCGCCGGAAATCGACTTGGATTGGGCAAAAAAGGACGCGCCTGACCATGCACCGGTTTGGTGCAGCGTCGACCTTCGCGATGGCAATCAGTCGCTCATCATTCCGATGAGCCTTGATGAAAAACTCGAATTTTACAAGATGCTCATCAAAGTAGGCTTTAAGGAAATCGAAGTCGGTTTCCCGGCAGCTTCTGAGACAGAGTACGAGTTCCTCCGCCGCCTTGTCAACGATGATCTCATCCCGGATGACGTTACGGTACAGGTTCTGACGCAGGCGCGCGAACACATTATCCGAAAGACATTTGATGCATTGGAAGGCGTCAAAAATGCGATTGTCCACGTCTATAACTCGACATCTGTTGCCCAGCGCGAACAGGTCTTTAAGAAGTCAAAGGAAGAGGTCAGGCAAATTGCCACCGACGGCGCAAAACTGCTTAAGGAACTGACAGAGAAGGCAGGTGCAAAGTATCGCTTCGAGTACTCACCAGAGTCCTTCACGGGTACAGAACCGGAATATGCGCTCGAAGTTTGCAATGCCGTGCTCGATATCTGGAAGCCGACCCCCGATCACAAGGCGATTATCAACCTGCCGGTCACCGTGGAGATGAGCATGCCGCACGTCTATGGAATGCAGATCGCGTACATGAATAAGCATCTGAAGTATCGTGACGGAGTCGTTCTCTCCCTTCATCCGCATAATGACCGTGGCTGTGGTGTCGCCGATACGGAGATGGGAATTCTCGCCGGTGCGGATCGCGTCGAGGGTACGCTTTTCGGCAATGGTGAGCGTACGGGCAACGTCGATATCATCACGGTTGCGATGAACCTCTTTGCACTTGGCGTTGACCCGCGGCTGGACTTTTCGAATATGCCGGAACTCTGCGAGATGTACGAGCGTGTCACGCGTATGCAAGTCTCTCCGCGTCAGCCGTATGCAGGAAAGCTTGTCTTTGCGGCGTTCTCCGGCTCTCATCAGGATGCGATTGCAAAGGGCATGAAGTGGAAGGAAGAGAAGAACCCCGGAAAGTGGACGCTGCCGTATCTCTATATCGATCCGAAGGACGTCGGACGCGAGTACGATGGCGATGTCATCCGCATCAACAGCCAATCCGGCAAGGGCGGCGTCGGCTTTATCATGGAGCAGAAGTACGGCATCGACATGCCAAAAAAAATGCGTGAGGACTTTGGTTACTGCGTCAAGGGTGTTTCGGACCACAAGCACAAGGAACTCATGCCGGATGAGATCTATCAGATCTTCCTGAATAAATACGTCAATGTCGAACACCCGTATAAGCTTGACGATTTTACACTTCGCAAGGAACCGGACGGCACGCGTAAAGGAACGGTTGACCTTTTTGTCAATGGAAAGAGCGAGACCTTCCTCGCACGCGGCAACGGCCGCCTCGATGCCGTATCAAATGCTCTGCAGCAGAACCTCGGCATCCGCTACAAGGATCTCACTTACAGCGAGCATGCACTTGAGATCGGTCAGTCCAGTCGTGCGATGGCATATATCGGCATTACAGACGCCGATGGTCGCACGACTTGGGGGGCAGGCATGGATACGGATATTATCACGGCGTCCATCCTTGCCCTCTTCAGCGCGGTTAACCACATGAAAGAACAAAAATAAGATCTTAAAAAATAGAAACGCCCTGCGTATCGTCCTATGTCATACGCAGGGCGTTTTGGCTGTCATTGAAAAAAATAGAATATGTGTTACAATGAAATCGTTGATCGAAGGAGGCGGAAAAGTGATTCGTTTGGATAACAGATTGCAGACGATGGCAGAGCTTATTCCAAAGGGAAAGGTGCTGGCGGACATTGGTACGGATCATGGCTATCTGCCGACGGCGCTTGTGCTGGCAGGAAAGTTTCCACAGGCGATTGCAAGTGACAAGAATGAAGAACCTGCCATGGTAGCGCTTCGCACAGTGCGGGCAGCGGGACTTTCTGATGCCATCTCCGTTCGGACAGGAGATGGGCTTTCCTCCCTTACCGTTGGAGAAGCGGATGTTATTTCTATCTCCGGCATGGGCGGTGCACTGATGCGAGAAATTCTTTCGGCGAATCTTGCAGTTTTTCAGGCAGCGAAGGCATTGGTGCTTCAGCCGCAGAGCGCAGCGGCTGAGCTTCGAGGCTGGCTTTATGACAGAGGATGGCATATTGAAGCTGAGGCACTGGCAGAAGAGGCGGGGCATATATATACAATGCTGCGTGCCGTACCGGGACAGGCGGAAAAACCTGTGCCGATTCTTCTAGCCATCGGACCTTGTCTTTGGGCGGAAAAGCCGCCTCTCCTCCGTGCACATATAGAGAGCTTGCTCTTTGCAGAGCGGCGTATTGCAGATGGTATGGCAAAGAGCGAAGCAGCGAAGGCATCGGAAAAGTATCGGCAGGTGCTTTCACGAATCAAGGCGTTGGAGGCGCATCTGATATGGTAAGAGTACAGGAAGTTATGGAGGCGCTCGAGCGCATTGCGCCGAAGCGTTTGGCAGAAGACTGGGATAATCCAGGGCTTCTTGTCGGAAGTCCAGAAGGGGAAGTAGCCCGTGTGCTCGTTGCACTCGATGTCAGTGACCAAGTGGTGAAGACGGCAATCCGCGAAGGGGCGGGCATGATCGTCGCACATCATCCGCTCATCTTCCGCGCCATCAAGAAGATTCGGACAGATACCCCGCTTGGCGCACGGCTTCAGATGCTGCTGTCACACGATATCGCCGTAGCGGCAGCACATACAAACCTTGATATTGCAAAGGGCGGCGTGAATGACGTGCTCGCAGCGGCTGTGGGCTTACAGAATCTGAAGTCTTTCGTTGTAGTGGAAAAGACGGATGCGGGAGAAGAAAGTCTCGGCCGCATTGGCTATCTTACAGAGTCGATGCCCATTGAGGCTTTTGCAAGGCAGGTCGCAGCAGCACTTCCGATAGATAGCATGCGGCTGGTGAAGGCGGGAGAACATCCTGTTCAAAAGGTCGCGCTTTGCAGCGGAAGCGGGGCAGAATTCATCGAACGGGCAGCTTTTCTGGGAGCAGATGCATATCTTACGGGAGATGTTCGCTACCATGATGCGCAGCATGCGGCAGAGCTCGGTATCCATGTCATTGACGCGGGGCATTTCGGTACAGAGTTCCCCGTGGTCGAGGTACTTGCCAAGTGCTTGAAGGAAGAGCTGGCAGAAAAGCAGGTGTCTATTCTTCACGATAGTGCATCGAAGGATTTTTTCACGGTCATAGCATGAATAGCTAGTGGAAAGATGCATCAGGATAATGGAAAGGACAGCAATCTTCTCTTGAAAGGCGTGAACGTTTTGAAACAGCGTCCTGCCAGGCGGCAATTTCTTCGTTACGCACAGATTATCGCTGGCTGTGCACTCACCTGCGTTGGTTTCGATCTCTTCCTCATCCCAGCGCATCTTCTGACAGGAGGAATCAGCGGCATCGCCTTTATCCTCTACTATGTGACGGGCGTTCCCGCAGGTCTTCAAAATCTCATTTATAATATTCCGATTCTCTTTTTTGCCTATCGTGTCTTCGGGCGGCTCTATGCCGTGGATACGATTGTCGGGACGGTTGTGCAGTCGTTATTGCTCGATGCGTTCCACTTTATGATAACCTGGCAGGTATGCACTGATCCCATGCTTTCGGGTATTTTCGGCGGCGTGCTTGCGGGGATTGGCTTTGGCATGATTTTCCGTGCCAATGCGAATACGGGTGGATTGGATGTCTTGGCAGCGATAACGAAGAAATATTATTCCGTTAATATGGGAACGGTGGTCTTTTCCTTAAATCTGCTCATCATTATCGGATCGATGGCACTTTTCGGTACAGAAATCGGACTTTACAGTCTCGTTTCCATCTATGCGACAGCGGAATTGACCAATCGTGTCGCGGCGGGTTTAAATCGTGAGAAGTCGATCATCATTATTTCGCCGGCATCAAAAGAAATCTGCGCGGATATCATGCAGCATGTCCGCCGCGGCGTGACCTATCTCGATGGACGCGGAGGCTTTTCCGAAGAGCCAAAGGGGATTCTCTTCGTCGTTGTCAGCTTGACACAGGTAAGCCGGGTTAAGACCATTGTCTATCATTACGACCCGCAGGCATTTATGATCGTTTCGAGTACGTCGGAGGTATCGGGCAAGGGCTTTACGCTTGAATGCGAGAGTTATGAAGTTGCGAGAAAGCGCTGGCTTGAGGCACATGGAGAGTCAAAAAGCGATAAAATAATTCTTGCGCAGAAGCAGAAAACAAGATAAAATACAAGTAGATTCTTGCAAGGAGGAGATAATTATGAAGCACATCAAGACAGTAAACAAACCGTCGATGCAGAAGTCGCTTAAAACAGGCGGCTGCGGTGAGTGCCAGGCTTCCTGCCAGAGCGCTTGCAAGACGAGCTGCACGGTCGGAAACCAGGTCTGCGAGAGAAAATGAGCGGATGGATTCTGGTAAAGGGACTGCATGATAAGGCAGTCCCTTTTTTATAGGAGCGTATAATAGATTGAAAGATAAGATTCATGTTTTTGAGCAGGGCGGCGAAATCCTTCTTCTCGACATCAACAGCGGCGCTGTCCATATCATAGACGAAATGATTCGAGATATTCTGCATACTTTTGACGGCACAAACGATGCTGAAACGATAGAAGTGCTTTCTGATGTGTACGCGAAGGCAGATATCGAGGAGGCTCTCAGTGAGCTTCATGAACTCATCGAGAGGGGCGAGCTCTTTGCGCCGGATATCGATGTACCGCCGACCTTCAAGCAGAAGGGGCTTGTGAAGTCCCTCTGTCTCATGGTCGCACAGGACTGCAATCTTCGGTGTAAATATTGCTTTGGCGATGGCGGTGACTACGGCATGGGGCGTGCGGTCATGGATGCAAAGACAGGATGTAAAGCAGTCGATTTCCTCATCGAGCATTCGGGCCCTCGCAAGCACTGTGAGATTGATTTCTTTGGCGGCGAGCCGCTCATGAACATAAAGACAGTGAAGGCAGTCACAGCCTATGTCCGTGAGCGAGAAAAGGACACGGGTAAGAAGTTTAAGCTGACGCTGACGACAAATGGCATGCTGCTCAACGATGAGAACATTCAGTGGCTGAATGACAATGATTTTTCCCTTGTCCTTTCCCTCGACGGACGCAAGGAGATCAACGATGCGATGCGTCCTGATGCCGGCGGACGCGGAACATACGACCGCATTGTGAAGAACTTTAAGAAATGTCTTGACAGTCGGAAGGGCGGCAGTTACGATTATCGCGGCATTTACACCTTTCTCCGCGGTACCTATACAAGAAAGAATATGGACTTTACAAACGACGTGTTATCGATGAACGATGCCGGGTTCGATATCCTTTCGATTGAGCCAGTGGTCATGAAGGACAGTCCGCTCGGTTTTCGTGAGGAAGATCTGCCGCGCATTCGTGCGGAGTATGATCGGTTGACAAATGTCTACATGAAGCGCCATCGGGAAGGGAAGGGGTTTTTCTTTTTCCATTTCAATATGGATCTGTCGAATGGTCCGTGTGTCGCAAAGCGTCTTTCCGGCTGCGGTGCAGGGCATGAATACTT
>CAUVCH010000064.1:0-5746 GCA_963550265.1 uncultured Mitsuokella sp.
GATGATTTCCGACGCATCTGCCAATGTCCCCATGAGCAAGAATTTCTGTGGCAATTTCTCTGAAATCGGATCATCGTCAAGAATGCCTACGATCTCATAACGATATCCTAGATCGCCCTCAAAAAAATCCAACGCTCGCTCCGCCGTCTTGCCTGCACCGATAAGGATGATAGGTTTTCGTAATAAGCCTGTCCTTTTCAGGAACTTCATGACAATATAACGCGAAGCATAGATATTAAAAAGTGCAAGACAACCAAACAGAACGACATAAAGCCTTGAAGCTAAAAGGCTCGCCTGCAAGAAGTAAAGCACGATGATACAGGTAATGAGCGCATAGAGGACAGCGTAGAAAATCTGCCGCACTGTCTCAAGAATAGGCTGCATCTTCGTATACGTCTGTGCCATGCCAAGGAACGCAATGAAAATCACAGGTATCCAAAAGAACACATAAGCATTCGCTATATGGTAAGAATCTCCCACAAACAGACCATAGAGGTCATGCAAACCAAATGCAACCTTTTCTGCAAGCAAAATGGCGATATAATCAAAAATCACAAAAATAAGAGGGGCGCAAATTCTACGAACGGTCGCGGGCAATTGACATTGCATATTTAGGACTCCTCCTTGATCCCTCTCCGAGGAAGATTTATACTTCCCGTTTATAAAGACGCATCCCATACCCCAAGGTCAAAAAAATACCAATAAAAAGACCAACCATTGTAATCAGTGCCTTTCTCGGAGCAACAGGCTTATCCTCATCGGGCAGGTTCGCCGGATCGACGATCTGGATGTCCATGCTGTCCATGGCTTCTTGAATCTTGCTCTGTTCGCTCTGCTTGACGAGGTTCAGATAAACCTCGCTCTTGATTTTCGCATCACGGTCAAGACGGACATACTCCAATACATCATCGGGAAGCTGGCCGATTTCGCCTTCTTTCTTGTCACGCTGCTCCTTGAGCTTTTTTTCTCCCGCTTCAGCAACAGCCAAGTGTACGGCAGCCAGAGCCTGATTTTTCAAGAGTTCCGAATGCGCCGGATTCAGTGTCGTCGCATTAGAATCAACGCTTGCTGCAACCTCGGCATTGAGACTTTCCTGCAGTTGACGAAGCTCATTCTTCGCCTTCTGTACACTCGGATGCTTGTCTGTATAACTCTGTTCCAAGCCTACGATCTCAACTTGCTTGGCGACGATCTGATCGCGAACCTTCTGCACGACGCCATTGTCCGAAATACGATACGCCTTGCTCTTCATATTCTGCTCGGCAAGTTTTGCCTCAGCCGTATCAAGCTCGGCCTTTGCCGACTTCTGCTGAACCTCTACTTCACTGATTGCTTTATCAAAAGCAGCCAACTGTCCGATTGCCGTCTTAACCTGATCATTAGGGCTGTATATCTTATGCTCTTTGCTGAAGTTCGCTAGCCTTTTTTCCGATTCCTCCGACTCCTGCTTGCTTTCCGCAATGCGCTTGTCAAGGAACTTGACGAGCAGCGACTGCGTTTCCTGGTTCATATCTGTCTGCATAAGGAGAAAGTTGTCAACGACCGTCTGTGAAATCATCTGTGCTTCTTCTGGCGTCCTGCCGCGGGCAGCAACCTCAATCAAGTTCGTTCCTTTTGTATTCTTAATATCAAGATACTTTTTTGCGAATTTTTTTGCATCCGGCTTCTCATCCTGAGAGAAATTCATCGCATCGATAATCGGATCAAGCACCGTCCGCGATTTCATCAACTCAATATAATTCATCGCAGGCGAGGACACGGATCCGCCCCCTACACCAAAAGCTGCCAAAGCTGCAGCAGCGCCGGAAACGTCAACCTTCCCTGCATTGCGCGTCTGCACCAATGTAGTAGACTCGTACTCTTTCGGCAAGATGAAGGCAATTGTCAGTGCCACAACCGTGCAGGCAAGGATGATCGTAACCACTGTCTTCCAGCGCGCGCCCATGACTTTAAAAAGTTTCGAGAGGTCGATCGTGCCCTCGTTCTGTTCCATCACAGCTTCTCTCCTATCCACGCAATCATTTCGTCAGCGATCTATACAACGCCCAAACGTTGACATAAGGCAGAACGTCCTCTGTGAACTTGATGCCGTTCGATGCGGGCACATAGACGATGTCGCCGTCCTCTAGAACGACGTTCTGCGTGAGGTCGTGCTTCTTCGTGTAGTCCTTCATGTTGAGCGTGCGGTAATACATCATATCATCGCGCACGCGGATAACCTGGATGCGCGTGCTGCGCGCACGATTCGTCCAGCCGCCGGCACTTGCGAGAGCAGCGTAGGCATTCATACTGTCGATGCCCAAGTCGTGAATGCCCGGCGAGGCGACGTTGCCCATGACGTAGACCTTGCGCGGTCCATAGCTCGTAATGAGAAGCGACATATCGGGGATGCGCAGATACTCGCCGAGCGATTCCATGAGGACTGACTTCGCCTCGTCGAGGGTCATGCCTTCCATCTTGATGCTGCCGACGTAGGGAAGCTGGACGTAGCCGTCGATACCAATCGTGATGTTGTTGACGCCGATGCCGTCAGGAAAACCGATTGCAAGGACGTTGAACGTATCGCCCTTGAAGAGGCGATAGCTCGGCGTCGTTTCCGCGCGGCGCAGGGAGGCGATCTCGAACTCCTCCGGCGCTTCGACATAGTTTTGCGCGGACACTTGCCTTTTCGTCGTCTTTTCCTGCGCTTTCGATGCGCTCTGCGCATGCGATTGCACTGAAGAGGATCTCACGGCGACAGGCGCTGCAGATGCAGCTTCTGCTGCAGCATCTTGCGCCGATGGTGCGGCGAACGCAGCGCTGCTGCTGAGCGCGAGCACCGCAGCCAAGGCGAGCAGGTTGCGTTTTTTCATAGACCTACACTCCTTCATTATGATTGCATGTATTTCACTTAGAATAACATACCTTCAACGTACTGTCAAAAAGTAATTCGCTCTTTAAGCAACATGCTTTTAACAACTACGACAGGAATTCCCCGATAGCTGCCAGCTTTCTTTTTCCAGGCAACCATCTCATTCGACTGAACATCATGCGTATTGCTTCTATAAACAATGCGGTAAAATCGAGCAAACCCTTCTATATCCTCTGCCACAAGAGTTTCCGCACAGGCGAATTGACGCTTCGCTTCCCGAACATGACCCCCCTTCAGCTCAATGAAATAAGCCAGTTTCTGCTCGCAGTTCAGTACCAAATAATCACAACAACTAGCATTATCTCCTAAGATCGTCTTGTCATCCAAGCAATACTGGCATACAAGGTGACGTGCGGGATTTTCCGCCACATGCTTAGCCGGATTCTTGCTTGCCCTGTCATGAGAAACAATGATTTTCTGTCTTTCCTCGCAGAGACTCTGATACTTTTCAAGCATTCTACACCCTTCCCTCCAAGCTCCAGCCCAATGCAAGCAGGGCATCCATTTCTTCATTGATTTCAACGGAAGCGCCGTCAATCAATTCGTTGCGAATCATCCCTTCGTTGACAGCATTTTCCGTTTTCCCATCCCGAACATACGCCGCATGTGCATCTGCGATCTTTATATAAGACAAGGGATGCAGGATCTCATGCAGCTTCTTTTCATCCTGCCCTTCCGCTTTTTCTTGCAGCTCTCCTGCATAAAGCATGTTGTTGAATTGCCCCAGGATATAAGGGCTGTGCGTTGTCACAAAAACCTGATTTCCCGCGCCTTTGAACAAACCGATCGCTTCTGCGATCCTTTTTTGTGCATCGGGATAGAGGTGCGCTTCAGGTTCTTCTATGATTAGGAAAACTTTTTGGTTTTGCAAAAGATAAAAGTACATGATGTTGAAAACCCAGATGGCTTCCTGCTGCCCTGAGGAAGCAAGGTTGATTTTCACGTAACGATGTTCATCAAAAAAGAGCTGCTCTTCGCCTCGATCATAAGCGTATCGTACATGCAGAACTTCTTTCATCAACCGCTCCATATAATGCAGAGCTTCTTTATCGATCTTGATTTGTGTGGTATGCAGCACCTCGTCCAAAAGGTTATGGAATCCTTCTCGAATCCGGGAGCGAAGCGAAAGAATCCTACGGACATATGTCTGCATGCAGAAGTCGAGACTGCGACCTTCATCGCTGGAAAGAAGCGTCACCAGTTGATCCGTGAGCAGGGTAATCAGACTGCGTCCTGCGGGAACGTAAATCGTCTCGTATCCATCCGAAAACAACGCGTCAATCTCTCGCTCCACATTCTCCCATGACGATTCATCCCAAATTTTCTCTGCGTAATTCTCATATTTTTCGAGGAATTCCCGTATGCCTTCTCCAAATTGAAACTCGATGAAATTGCGGTGCGTCGCATTTTCGTTCGGTACTAAATAGACCTCGATCGTCACCCATTTCTTATATTCGTAGCAAAGTCTCATCTCTTTTGGCATAGACCAGGAAGAGCCGAACATCTGCAGGAATTTATTGCGCAATCGCTTCTTCAAATCGTTCTCCAAGGACGTCCTGTACGTATCCGCAAGATTTTTCGTCTTCATCTGAGCGATGACATCCTGCCCTATCGTCCGGAAGAAAAAAATCGCCTTGGCAATCGTACTCTTCCCACTTGCTTGTGAGCCGGTCAACACCGTGAAACGCTGCACATCCATACAACAATCGTGAATAGGACCAAATTGGCGCAAAGTGATCTTCGCCATATCAAGCACACTCCTCTCTCACTCAACCTTTTTTCATATTAGCGGAAATGTTTCTCCATGCACGCGCGGCAGACCTTGCTCGCGCCAATCGGCTGAAACGGAGCGCCGCAGGATTCGCAGCGCGGCAACGGGATGCGCCAGCGCTTGGCAGCGGGAGAGGCGGCGAGGCGCAGGGCGCTCTTTGGGCAGCGTGCAATGCAGAGTCCACAGGCGGTGCAGAGCTGTGGCGTGAAGGAGAGCACGAAGTCCTCGGCCTCAACGCCTGCCTGCAGCGCCCCGTGCGGACACAGGCGTGCACAGAAGCCGCAGGCATTGCAGCCGCTGTAGAGCGCGAGGTCGGCATGCACGGCGGCGGGCTGAGCGCCATGAGCAAATGCCCATGCGGGAGCGGAGAACGGAGTGAGTGTAGGGCGCATGGAGTCTTGCCCCATTCCCGCTGCGTCCGGCGGCAACCCCCTATCCGCCTCTGCCGATGCCGCGCCCGCACGCGCCGCACTCCCCGCACCGCACGCCATACGATCGGCAGGCCCAACATCGTGCGCCCCTGCCGCCGCACTCTCCCCCGCACCGCCTGCCGCATCTCCCTGCCCGAATTTCTCCTTCGCCACATCGCGAAAGCGGCGAAAGAAATCGCGGCGGCTGTACTCGCGTGCGGCAGGCTCAGCATCGAGCAAGCGAAGCGGCGCTCGCCCCGCCGCCGCGAGAGCCACATCGACGGCGGCAGCCTCGCGTGCGAGGTGCGCGTGGACGGCAGGCAGACAGGCGCGGCAAGAACCGATGTCGAGCTGCACTTCCTTCTGCGAGGCGATTGCCCAGAGGATGCCGCGCGTGAGAAAGCCAAGGCATGGAAGCATGGAATCCGGCGCGCTTTTCGCGCATGCGAGGCGCACGCTTGACGCATCAGCAGCCACGACAGCCGTCAGCTTCGCCGCATAGTCAAACCGCGTTTCGACGGCGGCAGCCGGACAGACGGCCGTGCAGAGGCCGCAGTCGATACAGAGATCGGGATGCGGCACGCCCCAGCGAAACGCGTCGGCAGGACAGACATCCTCGCACGCGCGGCACGGCGGCTGCAGGCGCCCCTTGAT
>CAUVCH010000065.1:0-5724 GCA_963550265.1 uncultured Mitsuokella sp.
ACGGCGCACATGCACATCCTTCACAGGCACTTCTCAATCTCTTTACGATCCAGCAGCATAAGGGATGTCTTGCAGGATTAAAAGTCGCTATTTTAGGCGATGTCCTGCACAGCCGTGTGGCACGTTCGGATATTTACGGCATGACAAGGATGGGAATGGAGGTTCACCTCGCAGGACCAAACACATTGATGCCGCGTTTCCTAGATGAGATTCCAGGCGTCTTTATCCATGAGCGCATCGAGGATGCTATTGCGGATGCCGACGTCATCGAGGTACTGCGCATCCAGCTCGAACGCATGAAAGGCGGTCTTTTCCCGACGACGCGAGAATATGCGCGCATCTTCGGTCTCAATGACAGGCGCTTGCATCTGGCAAAGGACGATGTGCTCATCCTTCATCCGGGACCGATGAACAAAGGATGGGAGATTTCACCGTCTGTTGCATATGGAAAGCATTCGGCTATCCAAGAGGAAGTTCAAAACGGCGTTGCCATTCGTATGGCACTGTTTACCCTTGTGCTGATGGGAGGGAAATCGGAATGAAGTTACTGATAAAGGGCGGCCGCGTCATTAACCCTGCTAACAAATTTGATGAAATCGCCGATGTCCTTATTGAAGACGGCAGAATCAAAGACGTTGGAAAAAATTTGATGGATGACGACGATACGGAAGTCTATGATGCCGCTGGAAAGATTGTCGCACCTGGCTTGATTGATATGCACGTTCATTTTCGTGAGCCGGGACAAGAGGCAAAGGAAGACTTTCTCTCCGGCTCATCGGCTGCAGCAGCAGGCGGCTATACAATGGTCGCAACGATGCCGAATACGAAGCCGGTCATCGATACGGCGGCACTTGTCCGCAGTATGAAAAAGCGTGCAGATGAGGTCGGAAAGGTTCATATTCGTATCATCGGCGCTGTGACGAAGAACCAGGAAGGTAAGGAACTCGCAGAGCTCGGCGATATGGTCGAAGCAGGAGCGGTTGCCTTTTCTGACGACGGTCATTTCGATCCTTCAGCAAAGGTGCTTTTAAATGCCTATGATTATCTGCATGCCTTCGACAAGGTCATCATCAACCATGAGGAAGAGACTTCACTTATTGAAGAGGGTATTATGAATGAGGGACATCGAAGCGCTATGCTCGGTGTTAAGGGACGTCCGACGATCGCAGAAGATATCGCAGCGGCGCGTGATATCATGCTTGCCGAATACGCGGGTGCGCGCGTCCACGTCGCGCATATCAGCTCGGCAGGTGCTGTCGACATTGTCCGTCAGGCGAAAAAGCGCGGTGTACGCGTGACGACAGAAGTCACGCCGCAGCATCTTACGATGACAGACAGCGCAGTCGAACTCTTTGACAGCTCGACAAAGATCAATCCGCCGCTACGCGAACAAAAAGATGTCGATGCCACGCTAAAGGGGCTTCTTGACGGCACAATCGATATGATTGTAACCGATCACTCACCACATGCACCGGAAGAAAAAGATCGTGAATACATGTATGCGCCTTCTGGTTTTCCGGGACTTGAAACAGCCGTCGGCGTTCTTTTTACCGACCTTGTTGCAACGGGGAAGGTCGATGCCGCACGCATTATTGAAAAGATGACATATGGCCCAGCAAAGGTTTTTCAGCTTGATGCAGGCACATTGAATGTCGGTACAGCGGCAGATGTCACAGTCATTGATCCAGAGCTTTTATGGACGGTTGACGAAAAGCAGTTCTACACCAAGGGCAGCCATTCTCCGTTTATCGGCAGGCAGCTAAAGGGAAAGCCTATCCTGACAGTCGTAGATGGTAAGGTCGTCATGCGTGACGGCACAGTACTTTGATATTGCTGCCGTATTTACAGTGTTTATATATGATTTGCGGGGTGTTATACATTGAAGGGAAAACTCATTTTAGAAGACGGCAGCACGTTTACAGGCGATCTTCTAAATAACATCAAGGCGATGGGCGAGGTCGTCTTCAATACGAGCATGGTCGGCTATCAGGAAAGTCTGACAGATCCCTCGTACTGCCGTCAGCTTCTTACGCTGACCTATCCGATGGTCGGCAACTATGGTATTGCCGATATCTTCATGCAGTCTAGGAAATCTTTCGTCAACGGCTTTATCATCGGTGAACTTTGCGAGCACGGGAGCAACTGGCATTATGAAACCAGCCTCGCAGATTTCCTGACAAAGCAGGGTGTGCCATGCCTTTACAATGTTGATACGCGTGCCGTCACGAGGAAGATTCGCTCATCGGGTACGATGAAGGGCATTCTTGTTCCCGATGATATGATACAGAAAGAAATTGATGAGCTGTTTGCCATTCCCATCAAGAAAGACGTCGTGATGGAGGTGTCGACACCGAGCGCCTATACGATGGAGTGCGAGGAGCAGACGGCTCCGTTCGTTGTCGCAATGGATTTTGGCGTCAAGCAGAACATCTTGCATTCACTGCACGAAAAAGGCTGCCGCCTGACAGTCGTTCCCGCGTATACAAAGGCAAAAGATATTCTCAAGATGAATCCCGACGGCATTTTTCTTTCAAATGGTCCCGGTGATCCTGGGGATGTACCGGAAATTGTCGAGGAAGTCAGGAAACTCATCGGCAAAAAAACGATTTTCGGCATTTGTCTCGGTCATCAGCTTCTTTCACTCGCCTTTGGTGCCAAGACCTATAAATTGAAGTTTGGGCATCGCGGCATGAACCAGCCAGTTCAGGATCTGCGTACGGGCAAGGTGCAGATTTCTTCACAAAACCACGGATTTGCCGTTGATGCAGCATCGTTAAAAGGACTTCCCATCGAAGTCACACATATCAATGTCAACGACGGTACCATCGAAGGCATGCGTCATAAAGAGCTGCCGATCTTCTCGGTGCAATATCATCCGGAAGCTGCACCGGGGCCTGACGACAATATGTATCTCTTCGACGAATTCTTCCGTATGATGAAAGGGGAATAAAGGTGCCAAGGAAAAATTATCTTAAAAAAGTCATGGTTATCGGCTCCGGTCCTATCATCATCGGACAGGCGGCAGAATTTGACTATGCGGGTTCTCAGGCCTGTCGTGCCTTAAAAGAAGAAGGTCTGGAAGTTGTTCTTGTCAACTCGAATCCGGCAACGATTATGACCGATAAGCACATCGCCGACCGTGTTTATATCGAGCCCCTCACCGTCGAATTCCTAACAGAGATTATTGAAAAAGAACGGCCGGATGGTCTTCTTGCGACCCTAGGCGGTCAGGCAGGTCTTAATCTTGCTGTGAAATTATCGGAAGCGGGCGTGCTTGACAAATATGAGGTCGAGCTTCTTGGTACGCCCTTAAAGGCCATTGAACAGGCAGAGGATCGCGAACGCTTCAAAGAGACCATGCAGAAACTCGGCGAGCCAATTCCGGAAAGTACGATTGTTGAAGATGTGCCGAGTGCCGTTACCTTTGCAAACGATATCGGCTATCCTGTCATCGTTCGTCCGGCTTATACGATGGGCGGCACTGGCGGCGGTATTGCGGAAAACGAAGAAGAGCTCGTGGATATCGTCATCAAGGGTCTCAGCTATTCCATGATCGGTCAGGTGCTGATCGAGCGCAGTGTTGCCGGCTGGAAGGAAATTGAATACGAAGTCATGCGCGACGGAAACGATAACTGCATCACCGTCTGCAATATGGAAAACTTCGATCCGGTCGGCGTGCATACGGGCGATTCCATCGTCGTTGCGCCAAGTCAGACATTGACAGACCATGAGTATCAGATGCTTCGTTCTGCAAGCCTTCGTATCATTCGTGAACTTGGCATCGAAGGCGGCTGCAACGCGCAGTATGCCCTTGACCCGAACAGCAACAGATATTATGTCATCGAAGTCAATCCGCGTGTCAGCCGCTCTTCGGCACTTGCCTCAAAGGCGACAGGCTACCCGATTGCAAAGGTTTCGGCAAAGATTGCCATTGGCTATACACTCGACGAGATCACGAATGCCGTCACGCAGAAGACGAAGGCATGCTTTGAACCGGCACTGGATTATTGCGTCGTCAAATTTCCGCGCTGGCCGTTCGATAAGTTTGTCTATGCCGACCATACACTCGGCACGCAGATGAAGGCGACGGGCGAGGTCATGAGCATTGACCGTAACTTTGAAGGTGACATTTTAAAAGCCGTTCGCTCACTTGAAATCGGCATCCATCGCCTCCATATGGAAGGTATGGATTCTTGGGATGATGCACGAATTAAAAAGAGCCTTTCCAATATCAACGATCAGCGCATTTTCGTCATCGCAGAAGCTCTTCGTCGTCATGCCGCAGATATTGACGAGATTCATAAAATTACAAAAATCGATAAATGGTTCCTCTATAAACTAAAGAACATCACAGATGTTGAGAACCGTTTAATGTCCGAGGAATTGACAGACGAACTTCTGCTTACAGCAAAGGATGTCGGACTAGCTGATCGCTCCATTGCCGAGCTTACAGGCAAAGACGTCGATACCATTCGCAAGGCACGTAAGGATGCCGGCATTCTTCCCTGCTATAAGATGGTCGATACTTGTGCGGCAGAGTTTGAAGCTGCAACGCCTTACTATTATTCGACGTTTCATGCGCAGGAAGACGAAGTCCGCACATCGAATGCCCGTAAGATTGTCGTTCTTGGCTCGGGACCGATCCGCATCGGGCAGGGCGTCGAATTTGATTACTGCTCTGTTCATTCGGTTTGGGCACTTCGCGAGATGGGCATCGAAGCCATCATCATCAATAATAACCCTGAGACGGTGTCGACAGACTTCGATATCTCTGACCGTCTTTACTTTGAACCACTGACGACAGAAGATGTCCTCAACATCATTGACAAGGAAAAGCCAGAAGGCGTCATCGTTCAGTTTGGCGGACAAACCGCTATCAATCTTGCGGCCTCTTTGAAAAAAGCTGGTATTAAAGTATTCGGCACCTCTGTCGATGACATTGACCGCGCAGAGGATCGCGAACGCTTTGACGAAGTTCTTACAGAAACGAAGATTCCACGCCCGCAAGGCATTTCTGTTACCAATTTGCAGGAGGCAGTCAACGGCGCGGCACGCATTGGCTACCCTGTCATGGTGCGTCCATCGTATGTCCTTGGTGGCCGCGCGATGGAGATCGTCTATAACGAAAGTGAACTTCGTGATTATATGGGGCGTGCGGTGAAGGTTACGCCTGATCATCCTGTCCTTGTCGACCGCTATATGCAGGGAACTGAGGTCGAAGTAGACGGTATTTCCGACGGTAAAGATGTCGTTATTCCAGGCATTATGGAGCATATTGAGCGCGCTGGCGTCCATTCCGGTGACTCTATTGCCGTCTATCCGCCGCAGACCCTTCCTTCGAAGGTCATTTACACCATCATTGATTATACGAGGCGCCTTGCGACAGCGCTCCATGTCAAGGGACTCCTCAACATTCAGTTCGTTGTCGTCGACGGAGAAGTCTATATTATCGAAGTCAATCCGCGTTCTTCGCGCACGGTTCCCTTCCTCTCGAAGGTTACTGACGTCGACATGGTCGAACTCGCAACACGCATTGCTGTCGGTGCAACGCTTAGCGAACTTGGCTATCACTCTGGTCTCATACCGCCCAAGAGCTATGTCGCAGTCAAGGCACCAGTATTCTCCTTTGCCAAGATGACGGATGTCGATATCGCACTCGGTCCCGAAATGAAGTCAACGGGCGAAGTCATGGGCATCGACTATAATTATTCACGCGCACTTTAC
>CAUVCH010000066.1:0-5701 GCA_963550265.1 uncultured Mitsuokella sp.
ATGATTGGATCCACCTTCTGGTATGGCTTGCCGGTTTTGTTATCTATCGCCTGCTGATGAAAGTGGATACGCCGCTTGGGTATACCCTCCCGGATATTCTCATCACACTGCTGCTGACCATTGCTGCAAACAAAATCTTTAAGATTCGAAGCATGAAGATGAAACACCTACCTAGAAAGACTGAACAGACAAAGTAAATCTTTCAAGGCAACAGTAACGGCTACTGCTCCATCCAGCGTCACCTAACGAAAGCATACCAAGATATCCTTTACAATGCCGCGTTTTGTCATATATAATAAAAAAATACTATCGGCTTAAGACAAAGCTGCCACACGAATAGTTCAACTGCTTTCTCAGAAAGGATATCGCATGGCAAAACAGACCAAGAAAATCCAGCATAAACTTCAGCCACAGAAAGAAAAAAAGAGCGTACAGGAGAAGAAACCCGGCAAAGACTATGTCCTTCTCTTCGTCATTCTCCTCACTCTCATCGTCGCCGCCACCGGCTGGATGCAGTTCGACAATCTCAACCGTGCGATGTATATCATGCTCGCCATTTCCCTCTCGATGACCTACCTCCAGCGCCATGCAAAACTCGCTGAGAACCGCATGAAAATCATCCATCATGTCGGTATCGTCACCATGATAGCAGCCGTCCTTCTCTTTGGACTCAACATCTACCACCAATACTTTGGAAAATAACCTTAAAAAGCCCTCGCGGGAACCATAAAGTCCCCGCGAGGGCTTTTCTATACCACCGTATCTCAGTAGCTCGGATGCTCTTTGACATAATCGACAGGGCGAGACCAGTCGACATTTACTTCTGTGTCTTCCCAAAGGCGCGTCAGGGCAAGCTCAAAGCTCTTTTCGTCCGCGAGCGGTATGATCTCCACCTGTGTGAAGTCTGTCAAGGATTGATGCGGAATACCGATCGTGTGCCGTTTCCCCAGGAAATCTTCAATCTTCCTCTTTGCCGCATCGTTCTTGATATGGACTTCAGCACGCTTTTCCGCTGCATCGTAATCAATCCAGCCGAGGTCTTTGCCAAAGCTGATGGCTACGCTGTAAGTCACTGACATAAATGTTACCCCCTATGTTTTTTCATCCAGCCTTCTGCGTAAGAGCAGGTCGTCTCTGCCTTGCCGCCGCGCCTTTCGATCTCCTCCACCGCACGCCGCACCAGATCTCCCGCAATTCCCTGCCCGCGCAGACTTGTATCAACACCCGTATGCGATATGTTAAAAATACCGGGACGCACCTCAGAAAATAAGATTTCCGCCAGTTCCCTACCGCTCTCATCCTTCCCATAGATGCCGTCTTCCCGCACTTCGTATTTCAGCATAGTCTTAGCCTCCAATTTTCTTTTCCTTATTTTATCGCATCTTCCTTTCTTTGGCAATGAAGTACCTTATTTCAGCTCTACCGTAAATGTTACGGGAAAGTACGATGCGCCTAAGCAAACCTTAGTGAAGCAAGCGGGGAAAGTACACGGTACGCCCCGGCGGACTTCTTTCGTCCAAGCGCAGTGCGTTTAAGAAGTCCGTGTTAAGCGTACAAGTGCACGACCGCTTGCGAAACGAGGCGTTTGCGTGGGGCATGCATGTCCGTAACATGTAACGTAGATTCCTTATCGCTTAAAAAGCTATAAAATTTCGTCCAAAAGAGCCGAGAGAGTTTTATCCCTCGGCTCTTTTATACCATCTTATGCAATTTTGATACTTTTAAGTACGGTTCAATTAATGCAAATAGGTAATCGGGTTGACTGCCTGACCATTGATGCGAACCTCATAATGGACATGCGGCCCCGTCGAAAAGCCAGTGCTGCCCATATAGGCAATGACCTGCCCGCGCTTGACATGCTGCCCCGGCGAAACGACGACCTGCATCGCGTGCCCGTAGCGGGTCATAATACCGCCGCCGTGATTGATATCGACCATATTGCCATAACCGCCGCTGTTCCACCCAGCGACGCTGACAACGCCGTCTGCTGTTGCGACAATCGGCGTACCCATATCATTTGCAATATCTATGCCGGGGTGGAAGTCCGAGCCGCCCCAACGAAGACCATATGGAGAGGTGACCGTGCCGCGTGCTGGCCAAATAGCAGGAATCGTACTGCTGATGCCGGGAACAGAAACCGTGGTATCGGGCGGCATGACGGATGCAACGCCTGTCCGCTGCTGATCAAGTTCCTTTTTCAACTGCAAGAGAGAAGCTCTGCGCTCTGCAATCCGCTTTTCGAGATTATCAAATGTCTGACTGACGTTTTCAAGACTCGGTGCAATAGAAGGTCCGCCTTCTCCCTTATGTTCTTCTCCATCGGATGGCTTGTCTTTCTCATCACCTGTGGATGTTCCCGCAGAGATATGACGGAGCTCCGCTTCCATCTGTGTCAGCTGATCGATCTGCTCCTGCAGAGAGCTTGCCTTCTTTGACAGCTGTAACAGCTGTTCCTGCTGAATCTCATTGACGTCCTTTAATCGCTCGATTTCTGCCTGTCTATTCCGATTGGCAAATGTGCTATAAACAGAATACCCTACGGCTCCTACGAAGAGAAGCGCTCCTACAGCAAGCGATGCCAAAGCAAACTTCATCATGCTCTTCGGCAGGCGAATGCTCTTCACATCCGATCCATCCGTCGAAAGAATCTTGATGGTATATTCTGTTTCCACCTTATCTGACATGTGGCTGCACCTTCTTTCCTACATATGAAACTGCTTTGTCCCGTTCCTGCCTTGCTCCTGCAAAGAAGCACAGCAGAAAAAAACCGTATGACATTATATCATACGGTTTCTGTATTTCAAATGGTTTTTCTACGATTTATAGGATTACCAGCGCGACAAAGCCCACAGTATCACAGCCTCCAAACATCTGCATTCTACTTCGCGTAGTGCTCCTTCCACGCATGATGAAAACTGCCTTCTTTATCCGTGCGACGATAGGTATGTGCACCGAAGTAGTCACGCTGTGCCTGAATGAGATTTGCTCCGCTGCAGGTACTGCGAAATGCATCGAGATACTGCAGTGCATTTGCCATAGCAGGGACAGGAATTCCTCTTTCTGCTGCCAGTACTAAGACATGGCGCAAGCTGCTCTGATTTGCCTTGATTCTCTCCATAAAAAAATCATCAAGCATTAGATTTGAAAGCTGTGGATTCTTTTGATATGCCTCTGTAATCTTTGTCAGGAATTCTGCCTGAATGATACAGCCTGCACAGAAAATCGAAGCGATACGTCCATAATTCAGTGCCCAGCCATAGGTATCCGCCGCCGAACGATAGAGAGCAAACCCCTGTGCATAGGCCATAATCTTTGCCGTGTAGAGGCTCTGACGCACCATTTCAACCATGTTCTTCGGCACATCCGACTCTGCCGTCGGCACAGAAAATAACTGCGACGCCTTGGCACGGCTCTCGACGAGGTTTGACATGACGCGTGCGTTACACGCTGCCGTAATCATTGACACATTGACGCCCTGTTCAAGTGCCGCAATGCTCGTCCAGCGTCCCGTTCCCTTTTGTCCAGCACTGTCAAGAATCTTATCGACAACCTGCCCCCCATCGGCATCATTTTCCTTAAAGATATCCGCTGTAATACCGATGAGGTAACTCCTCAGCTCTCCCTGGTTCCATTCATGATAAACTTCGGAAAGCTCGTCATTTGTAAGACCACCGATGTACTTTAAGAGCAAATAACTCTCCGCAATAAGCTGCATATCCGCATACTCGATGCCGTTATGCACCATCTTGACGTAATGACCTGCACCATCCTCACCGATGTAGGTGCAGCAAGGCGATCCATCCTCAGCCTTTGCCGCCACGGCTTCAAAGATTGGCTTCAGACTCTCGTAAGCAGTTTTGTCACCCCCGGGCATAATGCAGGGACCACGACGTGCGCCGCTTTCTCCGCCCGATATACCTGTCCCAAAGAAATAAATTCCATGTTCTTTAGCATAGGCATAGCGATGAACCGTATCCTTGAAGAAGGAATTTCCTCCATCAATGATCATATCTCCTTTATCGAGCAGCGGGATTAGCTGCTTAATCATCGAATCGACCGGGGCTCCCGCCATAATAAGCATCATAATGCGGCGAGGTTTTTTCAAAGACTTTACAAAATCCTTTAGATCGTAATATCCGATCATATTCTCATGCGGATGAGCTTTCAGCACTTGTTCTGTAAGATCAGGCGTATAATTGTAGCACGCAACTTTAAAGCCATGATCTGCCATGTTCAGCGCCATATTGCTTCCCATGACTGCCATGCCGATCATACCGATATCCATTCTTGCCATACGGTCCACCTAAATCCTTCCTCTAATGTACATATCATAATGTACATATCATGAGATGCGGTCTTAAAACGATGCGATCTGCGCAAACTCCTTTTGCAGATTCCAGTAGACATGCTCGAAAATATCGTATAATGCTCTATACGTTTCCTGTGTCTTCGCTTGCGGTCGATAGACTTGCTTCGGATGAACAAAAGCTGCCGTGTCCGCAATCGAAGAAAGTGCGCCGACAGAAATAAAGCCCAAAACGGCTGCACCGTACGCTGCTCCCTCACTATTGTCTGGCAGCGTGATTTCATGTCCCAATACATCAGCGAGGATCTGCATCCACAGCGGCGATTTTGTGAAACTTCCACTGACGCGAATATCCTGTACCTTGCCAAAATCCAAAAGTGCTTCATAGACTGCCTTTAGAGAAAAACAAATTCCCTCAAGTGTTGCACGAATCATATGCGAGCGCTTTGTATTAAGGGAAAGGCCAAAGAAAAGCCCACGAAGATCCGAATTCCAATACGGCGCACGCTCTCCCGTGAAACATGGAAGAAGGAGCAATCCGCCCGCACCGGCTGGGACATGTTCTGCTTGCATTGTCATCAAATCGTACGCGTCGACGCCAAGACGCTTCATATCTTCTTCCGTATATCCCAGCACTTCATCGCGCATCCAGCGAAGGATCATTCCGCCATTATTGATCGCTCCGCCTGACACCCACATACCATCGACAAGATTGTAGCACCACGTTCGCATTTTCTCATCAACCATCGGTTTTTGTGTCAGCATCCGAATAGCTCCACTCGTCCCAATCGTCGCACTGAGCTGACCTTGATGAACGGCGCCGATGCCCACGTTGACAAGTACGCCATCTGTTGCACCGATTACGACAGGAATTCCTTCTGGCATGCCAAGCCGCTTAGATGCCGCTGCATTCATTGGCTCGCTGTGCGTCGTCGAAACAGGACGCGGCAATCTATCTCGTGAAAGCCCTAGATATGCAACCGCCTCTTCATCCCAATCCATCGTTTCTTCACAGTACATACCACTGGTACTGGCTGTCGAGTGGTCTATGACCCACTCTCCCGTAAGCATAAAGAAAAGATAATCCTTAATGGAGCCAACATACGCCATCTTATCAAATAATGACCTTTGCCTACGCTTGAGCCAGAGAATCTTAGGAAATGGATAACACGCATGAACAGGACATCCTGTCCGCCTGTACAGAGCCTTGCTAAATGTCGTATCTTGTCTCAATTCCTGTACAATCTCACCGCTTCGGCTGTCTGCCCATGTCATCATTGGTGCGATTGGCTGATGGGCAGTATCCAGCGGCATGAATGTGTGCATAATAGTACTGAGTGCAATCCCCTGCGGTGTAATGCCTTTGGAAACAAGCTGTTCTCCGGTCTTTCGAAT
>CAUVCH010000067.1:0-5655 GCA_963550265.1 uncultured Mitsuokella sp.
CCCCGCTTAGCGGACAGCCGCTTCCATATAGGCGATAATGCCGTCTGCGATACTTTCTAAATCCCTTCCCTTGCTCGTATTGACGACAAGATCATAATTTTCGCCTGAGCCCCAAGTGAGCCCCGTGTAGTAATTATAATAGCGTGTGCGCTTCGCATCTTCGCGGTTCAATTCTTTAAGGCTCTTGCCGTCATAGATCTTCCTGCCGCGCTCTTCCCGGAAATCATCATCTGCACAGATAAAAATATCGAAGTGATTGTCCGTCTTCCGAAGTGCATAGTCCGCACAGCGCCCTAGAAAAATACAAGGCCCATCCTGCGCAATCTTGCGAATGGCAGCCGATTCCGACAAGAACATCGCATGAGAAGATGCGCCCATGTTCGCGCCGAAAGAATGAAAGGGGATAAAGTTCATCGAAATCGGCTTTACCGTATTTTCCATCTCAAGGAGCTCTTTTTCCGAAAGGTCATGGATGCCGAGTTTCGCCGCCGCAATATGAACAATTTGCCGGTCGTAGAGCTTTACCCTCAGCTTGTCCGCCAGTATACCGGCAAGTTCGCGGCCGCCGGATCCATACTGACGGCCGATGGTAAGGATAAGATTTTCTTTCATTTAAATGCCTCCTTAGCAGAATACATATGTTATACGAGACGCTTGGGTGCGGGACCAGTCGAAGCACGCACCACAAGTGTATTATCCAGCAGGATATGTTGCGTCTTTCCACTTTGAATAACCGCGAGAAGAGCCTTTGCCGCATGCTTTCCCAGCAGCGTCATATGCTGATCCATCGCCGTCAGTGCTGGCTCGACGAGCCGCGCCGCTAGGATGTTATCAAATCCCATGACCGAAAGGTCACGCGGCACATGCAGCCCGACTTTTTTTGCGGCGCGAAGCGTTCCGATCGCCATCAAATCATTGCAGCAAAAAACTGCCGTTGGCTTGTATGTCACAAGACTTTCTACCATCTTGCTTTCCGCAAGGTCGATGGTCTTGCGGCTGTTTCCTTCACCAATATCAATCACACAAACGGCATCTTCTGCCCCGCGTGCTGCCATATGCTTTCGATAGCTTTCCTCTTTGACACGGTATGAATCTGATGCAGCACCGCGCACAAAGAGAATCTCACGATGTCCCAGCTGCATCAGATATTGCAGTGCCGTGTGTGTACCTTTCCTTTCATCATTTCCAACATAGGAAATGTGTGGTATCGAACGATATCCGTTAATGAAGACCAAAGGCAGCCGCAGCGAAAGTTTCCGATAGAAGCTCTCGCGGATATGTGTCGTATTCGGGCTGATGACAATAATCCCCGAAACATTGCGGGAGACAAGCGCTTCGATACAGGCCATTTCCTGATGTGGATCGTTTTTTGCAAAGTTCAAAAGCAGTGAATAACCATCTTCACGAAGACGTTCCTCGATACCATCCATGACAAGGGAAAAAAATGTGTTGAATAAGTCTGGAACGACAACCCCGATGGTCGAAGACTTCCGCATATTCAATTCCCTTGCCTGAAGATTCGGCACATACGCAAGGACAGCGATCGCTTCCTCCACTCGTTTTTTCGTCGCTTCTCTGACGGAATAATTCCCATTCAAAACGCGTGAGACTGTCGCAACCGATACACCTGCTTTTTTTGCCACATCTACTATCGTTGCATTCTTACTGCCTTCCATACAGCCCCTTTTCCGCCATCAAAACGTTATTTTGAAACCGAGTCCACAAATTGATCAAAGGCAGACAAACCTTCTTCGGTGCGCTTATATACCCCTGCATGCGTCAAAACGGTTTCAAAAACAGCACCGATCTCCCTTTGAAGAATGGCATCTACTTCCCTTTCCTCCACCTGTGAGTACTTATGGAGCAGCATTTGATACCAATCGGCATGACTTGCAATCTTTTCATTGGCGGATATGTCATCTAAGCCTTTCACCAAGGCATCGCCGACTTCTTTCATCTCTGCTTTTAAGCGTGCCGGCAAGACAGCAAGCCCCATCACTTCGATAAGACCGATATTTTCCTTCTTGATATGATGTACCTCGGCATGCGGATGAAAAAGCCCCAGCGGATGCGCATCCGTCGTGCGATTGTTGCGCAGGACAAGATCAAGCTCATAAAGATTTCCACGCCGACGCGCAATCGGTGTGATCGTGTTATGCGGCACACCGTCGGACGCAGCGAGTATATCCATATCGGCATCTGTATAGTTGCGCCACTTGGTCAGAATCTTTTCTGCAAGCACTGCGAGCTCTTCACGGCTCTCGCTCCGCAGGCGAATCGTCGACATCGGCCATTTGACGCGCCCTGCCCGCACCTTGGAAAATCCTGCAAAGCTGTAGCTCTTCTCCATTTTCGCCTTTGCCATAGGAAAGGTATAGCGTCCGCCTTGGTAATGGTCGTGCGTCAATATCGAACCACCGACAATCGGCAGATCGGCATTGGAACCAATAAAATAATGCGGAAAAATCGTAACAAAATCGAGAAGATTTTCAAACGCCCTGCGGTCAATGCGCATCGGGATATGTTCGCGATTCAATACGATACAGTGCTCGTTGTAATAAGTATAGGGTGAATACTGCAGAAAATAGCGATGCCCGGTCAGACGAATCGGAATCAGACGATGCGTCTCGCGGGCAGGGTGCCCGATACGTCCTGCATATCCTTCATTTTCTCGGCAGAGCAGGCACTTCGGATAGCCGGACTGCGGCGCACTCTTAGCTTTTGCAATATCGCGCGGATCTTTCTCCGGCTTCGAAAGATTAATGGTCAGGTCTAAAGCCCCGTATGCTGTCGGCGTTTTCCACACGAGATTCTTGTCAATGCGATCCTTGCGAATGTAGTTTGAAGCAATGCTCATCTTATAGAAGGCATCCGTCGCCGCCTTTGGTGCATGCGCATAATCGGACTGAAAGCGGCGAATGACCTCAGAAGGACGCGGCATGACAGCATCCATGAGGCGCGTATCAAAGAGATCACGCTCTTCCGTCGTATCCTCGATAAGTCCGCTGCGCACGGCATAGTCCAACATTTCATCTAGAATAGGCTGCGCGGTCTGTAGATTCTCATCGATCGTTTCCGATGTGAAATTGGCAACATGGAGGATGTCTAAGAGCCGATTTGCCGCATAGTAAATATCGTATGCATTCAAAAGCTCTTTTTGCATGGCAAAGTGCAGGAGCCGATTGATTTGTGTATTCATTTTGCATACCCCTCTGGATGCTTTTGATGAAAAGTCCATGCCGTTTGGATAATCTGCTTAACATCCGTGTACTTTGGCCGCCAGCCAAGCACCTTCTTTGCCTTTTCGCTCGATGCAATCAGCTGTGCAGGATCGCCGGCACGGCGGGCACCGATTTCCACTTTGATATCCCTGCCCGTGGCCTTCTTTGCCGCTTCAATCATTTCTTTTACAGAAAATCCCCTGCCATTGCCTAGATTGAAGATATTGCTCTCTCCACCCTTGCGCAGGTAGTCAATAGCAAGCACGTGTGCATCCGCAAGGTCAATGACATGAATATAATCGCGCAGGCACGTGCCGTCCGGCGTCGGATAATCCTCGCCAAAAACCGTAATGTGATCGCGCTTTCCCATGGGCACCTGCAAAATCAACGGGATGAGATGTGATTCTGGGTTGTGATCCTCGCCTATCGAGCCATCTTCTATCGCTCCTGCTGCATTGAAATAACGGAGCGACACGAAGCGAACGCCATTGGCGCGGCTCACCCATTTCATCATCTTTTCCATGATGCGCTTGGACTCGCCGTATGGATTTGTCGGTTCTGTCGGATCATCTTCAAGGATGGGAATGCGCTTTGGCTCGCCATAGACCGCGGCTGTCGAAGAAAAGACAATCTTATCCACGCTGTGCTTTACCATGGATTCCAATAGTATCTGCATACCATAGACATTGTTATTGAAGTATTTCAGGGGCTTTTCGACGCTTTCACCAACCAGGGAATTCGCTGCAAAATGCACGACGGTATCGATGGCATTTTCTGTGAAAATCTTATCCAAGACGTCAGCATCACGGATATCACCTTCGTAGAATTTAGCCTTTGGATGTACGGCATCCCTATGCCCCGTTTGAAGGTTATCAACGATGACAACAGATTCCCCTTTTTCGATCAACTGATGTACGGCATGTGAACCGATATATCCTGCACCGCCACAAACTAAAATTGCCATGGTCTCTCTTCCTCTCTTATCTTAACATCGTAAAAATGAGTTTATCCCTCGATGCGCTTCGTCCCATCCGCAATGCTTGCCACTACGAAGCTCGGCGCGTAACCGATTTTCTTTGTATATGCCGCATGAACATTTTGCTGAAACTCTGCTATTTTGTCATTCTTCACGAGACTGACCGTCGAGCCGCCAAAGCCTGCCCCCGTCATGCGCGAGCCAATGACACCATCTTGCTGCCATGCGATCTCTGCCAGCGTATCCAGCTCCGTCCCCGTCACCTCGTAATCATCGCGCAGGGAGAAATGAGACGCATTCATAAGCTGACCAAATGCCTCCACATCCTTTTTTTCCAGTGCTTTGACCGCCTCCAGCGTCCGGGTATTTTCATAAACCGCATGGCGAGCCCGATGGCGTTCCAAAACCTCCGTGATATGTCCTGCTATCTTCTCAAAAGCATCATTCGTCAGTTCGCCAAGTGCATGAAGATCAGGCCTTACCTCTTTCAGTTCATTGAGCGCATGCTCGCACTGCGCACGGCGGACATTGTAGGCGGAGGAGGCAAGACTGTGCGGTTTGTTCGTATTCGTGATGACGATGCTCGTATCCGAAAGAGCGATTTTGCTGTAACGGTAATCCAGCGTATGACAGTCCAGCAGAATCGCATGATCTTTCTTTCCCATACCAACGGCGAATTGATCCATGATGCCGCAATTGACACCCACAAAAGCATTCTCTGCTTTCTGAGAAAGCTTGACCATCTCTATCATATCGAGTCCAAAAGCAAAGGCTTCATTTAGGATAACCGCCGTCAGCACTTCAAGAGAGGCGGATGAAGATAAGCCAGCGCCTGCGGGCAATGTGCCATAAATAAGGATATCAAAGCCATGTGACGCCGCATGCCCCGCTTTTTCAAAGGCATCCACAACGCCCATAGGATAATTAGCCCAATCCTTTCCTGCATCATAGGAAAGTCCCTGCATGGGAAACGTAAGGATTCCCTTATCCTTCATGTTCATCGAATAGAGCCGCGTCATACCATCGGTGCGATCTGCAACCGCCGCATACGTGCCAAGCGAAATCGCACACGGAAATACATGCCCGCCGTTATAGTCTGTATGTTCTCCAATGAGATTCACGCGCCCTGGTGAAAAATAAAAGCGTTCAGGCTCCTTGGCAAATAGCTTGGCAAAGGATTGCTTCATCTGCTCTAAAATCTCCACAACAGCTTCCTCCTCCATAGTATAGAAAACGTTTGCTTTTTCTATACTATACCCTTTTTTAAAAAGTTTGTCAATAGATTTAGTAAACGTTTTCTAATATTTAATTAAAATTTTTCTGTGCGTTAAGGCAATCCATGTACTACACTGTATTGATATACAAAAAAAGAACCGGACAAACCGGTTCTTCATTGTCAAAAATGGTCGGGATGACAGGATTCGAACCTGCGGCCTCCTCGTCCCGAACGAGGCGCGC
>CAUVCH010000068.1:0-5538 GCA_963550265.1 uncultured Mitsuokella sp.
ATATCTATCAAAAAAAAAAAAAATACTCTCACCTATCAAGTGTTGACAAAGACCGATTTTCTTTATAAAATAAAGTTATCGATATCTATATCTATGGCACGGTTTGCTGACAGCAATGAGAGATTGTTTTTACGAGAAAGGAGCCAAGATGTTGCAGGTACAAGAGGTGGCCACGCGGCTTCGCGACAATGGCTATAAGGTCACGCCGCAGCGGCTGGCTGTCTACGAGGCACTGGCAAAGACAAAAGCGCATCCGTGTGCGGACACCCTGTATAAGGAACTTCGCATAACGTACCCGACGATGAGTCTCGCGACCGTTTATAAGTCGCTGTCTATTTTATGCTCGATTGGGCTTGCACAAGAGCTGAGTTTAGGCGAGGACTCTTTTCGCTACGATGCGGATACGAGCGATCATCCACACATTCGCTGCATGAAATGTGGCCGCGTTGACGATGTCCCCACGATGGATACGAGGCGCTTGATTCATCAGGTGACAGAAGCTACCGGCTATCATCTGACCGATCATCAGCTGTATTTTTACGGGGTCTGCCCAAGCTGTGCGAAGAAAGAAAATAACGTGCACTGAGAAAGTCGCGCATGATACGAAAGAATATCGTGCGCGATTTTTATTTTGCGCGCTCCGGCGTGGCGCAGAGCGTGCGGTCATTAGACTTTCTTTATAAAAAATGATATAATAATTTGTCTAAGAAACGGATGGGTAGAATAAGAGAAAGCCAATTTTGAGGTGAGACTGTGGATTTTGGTCAGGGAAAGGTTGTGCCGGTCAACTTAGGGCACGAAATGAAGACCTCATACATCGACTACGCGATGAGCGTCATTGTCGCTCGTGCACTGCCGGATGTACGCGATGGCTTGAAACCGGTGCATCGGCGCATTCTCTACGCGATGCAGGAAGCCGGCATGGGCTCGACGAAGCCGTATAAGAAATCGGCGCGTATCGTTGGCGAAGTCTTGGGTAAGTATCATCCGCACGGCGACAGCTCGGTCTACGATGCTATCGTCCGCATGGCACAGGACTTTTCCATGCGCCATATGCTTGCCGACGGTCATGGCAACTTCGGTTCGGTCGACGGCGACCCCGCGGCAGCGATGCGCTATACCGAGGTTCGCATGTCGAAGATTGCAGAGCTCATGCTCCAGGATATCGACAAGGAGACGGTGGACTTCGTACCGAACTACGATGAATCGCTGAAAGAGCCGGCGGTTCTTCCGGCGAAGTTTCCGCAGCTTCTCGTCAACGGCACGAGCGGCATTGCGGTCGGCATGGCGACGAACATTCCCCCGCATAATATGTGTGAGGTCATCGACGGCACGCTGATGCTCATCGACAACCCAGAGGCGACGGTTGAGGATTTGATGACGGTCATCAAAGGGCCGGACTTCCCGACGGCGGGCATGGTGCTCGGCTCCGAAGGCATCCGCAAGGCGTATACGACAGGGCGCGGCATCATCAAGCTTCGTGCCAACTGCCATATTGAGACGCTGTCAAACGGCAAGAACCGCATCATCGTTACCGAGCTTCCGTACCAAGTGAATAAGGCGCGTCTTGTCGAAAAGATTGCCGATCTTGTCCGCGACAAGCAGATTGAAGGCATTACGGCACTCAACGATGAATCCGACCGCACGGGGATGCGCATCGTCGTTGACTTGCGCCGCGACGCCAATGCCAACGTCATCTTAAATCAGCTTTACAAGCATACGCAGCTGCAGGACAGCTTCGGCGTCATCATGCTTGCGCTGGTCGACGGCAAGCCGAAAGTCCTGAACCTCAAGCAAGTTCTCCATTACTATATCGCCCATCAGGAAGATGTCATCACGCGCAGGACGAAGTATGAGCTTGCCAAGGCAGAAGCGCGCGCGCATATTTTGGAAGGGCTGACCATTGCGCTCGACCATCTCGATGCCGTCATCGCAGCAATTCGCGAGAGCCGCACGGCAGACATTGCCAGAAATGCCCTTATGACGAGCTTTAAGCTCAGTGAAAAACAGGCGCAGGCGATCTTAGACCTTCGCCTTCAGCGTCTGACAGGGCTTGAACGCGAAAAAATCGAAGAGGAATATCAGGAAGTCCTGAAAGCCATCGAGGCATATAAGGAAATTCTTGCAGACGAGAAAAAGATTCTCGGGATTGTCAAAAAAGAATTGACGGAAGTCAAAAATAAATACGGCGATGCACGCCGTACACGCCTTACGATTGATACGAGCGAAATCGATGTCGAAGACCTCATCGCGGAGGAAGATGTCGTCATCACGCTGACGCATGGGGGATACATCAAGCGCATTCCGCTCGACACCTACCGCAGGCAGAACCGCGGCGGCAAGGGCATCAGGGGCATGGGGACGAAGGAAAAGGATTTTGTCGAAAACCTTCTGATAACGACGACGCACCATACCATTCTCTTCTTTACAAACCGCGGGCGCGTCTATCATCTGAAGGCCTATGAGATTGCAGAGGCGAGCCGTGCTGCTAAGGGGACAGCGATAGTCAATCTCCTGCAGCTTGAGAGTGACGAAAATATCACCGCTGTCATTCAAGTCAAGGGCTTTAAACCGGGCGCCTACCTTTTCATGGCTACGAAGAAAGGCATCGTCAAGAAGACGAGCTTAGAAGAGTTTCAAAACCTTCGCAAGGGCGGTCTGATCGCCGTCAATCTTGACGAAGATGACGAACTCATCGGCGTCAAGTTTACGAATGGTCATCACGACGTCATTCTTGGCACGAAGTGGGGCATGGCGATTGTCTTCAATGAGGACGATGTTCGCCCCATGGGACGCCCGGCGCGCGGCGTCAAGGGCATCCGGCTGGTAGAAGGCGACGCGGTCATCGGCATGGATGCGCTGAATGCCGCAGCCGAAGTTCTCACCGTTACGGCGGAAGGCTTTGGCAAACGCACACAAGCGAATGAATACCGCACACAAACCCGCGGCGGAAAGGGCATTATCAACTTGAAAGTCACGGAAAAGACCGGTGACGTCATCGGTCTGCGCGTCGTGCATGAAAGCCAAGAGCTCATGCTGATTTCGACAGAAGGTATCGTCATCCGCATGAATATCGCCGACATCAGCTTAATCAGCCGTAATACCCAGGGCGTTAAGCTCATGCGGGCGGCAGAAAACGACAGGGTGGCATCCATGGCGGTTATGGAACAAAAAAGCGAATGAGGATATATAGATATAAAGAGCAGGTCGAGTCCGATAAAGACTCGACCTGCTCTTTATTTGAGGAAATCAGTTTTCTGTATCCTGCCTTTGTTTCTTGTGTTCGTACATCTCGATGCGGCGCATGCGGCGCTGGTAGCGGCCGAGGCGGCTGTGCTGGTAGCTGTAGCCGAAGTAGACGAGGCAGCCAATAGCGCACCAAACGAGGAAGCGAATCCAAGTGTCCAAGGGGAGATTCCACATGAGATAGCCGCAGACGAGAACAGCGGCGGGGGCGATGAGCCAGACGAGTGGACATTTGAAGCGGCGCGGGATATCAGGCTTTGTCACGCGGAGCACCATGACGCCGATCGCAGCGACTGTGAATGCCGACAGAGTGCCGATGTTTGCCATTTCTGCAATGACCCCGATCGGTGCGAATCCTGCGATGCAGGAGACAAAGACCGCACCGAGTACTGTGACGATGTATGGTGTATGGTAGCGCTTATGAATCTTGCAGACATTGGCGGGAACCATGCCGTCACGGCTCATGGCGAAGAAGATGCGTGCCTGCCCGTAGAGAAGTACGAGAAGCACTGTCGTGATGCCGGCAATCGCGCCGACGCCGACGAGCGCCGAGCCAAGGTTATAACCGATGTAGCGAAGTGCGTATGCCACAGGTTCTGGGCTGTTGAGCTCCGTGTAGGGAACGATGCCTGTCAGGACACCAGCGACGACGACGTAGAGGAGCGTGCAGATGATGAGCGAACCGATGATGCCGATCGGAAGGTCGCGCGCGGGGTTCTTACATTCTTCTGCCGTTGTTGCAACGGCGTCAAAGCCGATGTAAGCAAAGAAGACAATCGCTGCACCTGCTGCAATGCCCTGCATGCCGAACGGCATGAAAGGCTCCCAGTTGGCCGTGTTCACCTGAGGACCTGCGAGAAGAAGGAAGATGAAGACCGCTGCGAGTTTTACAAAGACGAGAATGCGGTTGATTTTTGAGCTTTCCTGTGTGCCGCGTATCAGGAAGAAGGAGAGAAGCAGCGTGATGCAGATGGCGGGCAAATTGATGATGCCGCCGTCTGCCGGTACGCTCGTCAATGCGTGTCCGGGGTCAATTCCCGCAGAGAGCAGAAGCCCTGTCACATAGCCCGACCAACCCGAGGCAACCGCGCTTGCCGTGACGGTGTATTCAAGAACCAAATTCCAGCCGACGATGAACGCGATGAACTCGCCAAGCGATGCGTATGTATAGGTGTACGCACTGCCTGAAGCCGGAACGACGGAGGCAAATTCCGCATAGGCAAGCCCGGCAAGTGCACAAGCAAGCCCTGAAAAGATGAAGGATATCGTGACGGCAGGCCCTGCGTACTTAGCGGCGGCGACGCCCGTCAGAACAAAAATGCCCGTTCCGATGACAGCGCCGATGCCGAGCAAAATGAGGTCAAATGCCCCGAGTGTCTTTGCCATTCCCGAGTGCGTCGCTGCCTTTCGCATTTCTGCGATGCTCTTGGTACGAAATAGATTCATGTCTAGCTCCCTACGTTTAGTTTTCTATCCACTTCTTAAACAGTTCCGGATCGCTGTTGATAATGAGCTCCTCCGGGAAGTTGTTTTCTTTTACGCGCTGCATGGAAAACGTATGATTTCCCACATCGAGGTCGATGTGCGCGTCGCTGTCCATCACGACCATGGTGCCGTGTTTCCTGCATGCGGCGAGAAGAGCTGCTGCGCCTTCCTTTGTCCCGCGGTCGTTTCCTGGTGTATGCGAACTGTTATTTACCTCGAGCAGCACTTTGTTTTCCTTTGCCGCAAGTGCGAGTTTGTCAAAGTCCACCGGAAAGTCTGGATTATCCGGGTGTCCGATAATCTTGACTTTTGGATTGCGCATCGAACCGATGATGGCATTGGTGTTTTGTTCGACCGAGCCTGGCGGAATGCAGACGTCATGCAGGCTTGCAACCGCATAGTCGAGGCGGCGCAGAATTTTTTCCTGCAAATCCGTTGATCCCGTGTAGTCGATGATGTTGAGCTCCGTCCCCATGCGGATCTCGATGCCGTACGCTTTGCGCGGAATGACTTTAAAGTTGCAGAAATACATCTTGTGAAAGCCGCCGGGCATGGCAGGTGCGTGATCCGTGATGCCAATGAGCTTTAGACCGCGCTTTTTCCCCGCTGTTGCCATCTCCTGAATGGTACTGTAGGCATGGACGCTGGCAACTGTGTGCATATGAGCATCGAGTAAATCCGGCATAGGTTCCCCTTTCTAAAAAATCTATAATATATCATGATACAGACTTCACATGTATAGCAAGCGTATTTTCCGAATCTACGTTACATGTTACGGACATGCGTGCCCCACGCAAACGCCTCGTT
>CAUVCH010000069.1:0-5534 GCA_963550265.1 uncultured Mitsuokella sp.
AATCCGCCTAGTTCTTCTAACAAAAAAGAAGCTCCCACAAATCACGCTGTGGGAGCTTCTTTTATCTTGTCATACAATACTTGATACGAATCAGTCGAGGACATAGACATCAACAAAACGACGACCGAACTGCATACAGCTTGCATAGTCCTCCATGCAGAGATCGATCTTATTTCCGTGAATCGCGCCGCCCGTATCAGCAGCAATGGCTTCGCCATAACCCGGAATGTAAAGACGCGTGCCCAGCGGAATAACCCACGGGTCTACGGCAACGACACCATAACCTGCCGGAATGCCTGAAGCTGTAATTCCGCTTCCGCCGCCATCCGAAGGAAGATAGGCAGATGCTTCCATCGTAAGGACATTCTTATACCCCTTGCTGGTGGGAAGAACTTGCATCTGTGCACTCTCGTACTGCGGCTTTTTCTCTTCCTTCGCCTTGCGTACGGCAGCACTATCCTTGAGCTCTATGTTCATATTCTTCGTAATCTTCGTCGCAAGCCCCGTCGAAACTTCATAGTCCTCAAGGTTGTAACCAGCTGCTGTGAGCGCTTCTTCAACCGTAGCCTTGTTCGTCTGTATCGTCTTGACACGCCCATCATACGTCACTGTAACAGGAACCGCACGATGAATGACAATACGTGCATTATTGTCATCGATCTGCTGGAGCTCATAATCGTCCCCGGACCAAAGGGGAATACCGGCTCTCATAAGGATGTTTGACGGATCCGTCTGTGTCGTCTGTGTTTTGATGGTTTTACCATCGACATCGATGATCACCTGCTGCTGAAATGGCTTGTCCGCCACATTCGCACGCGAGTAACCGGTTCCCGTAAAGCCCGCAGAAACGAGCATAGCACCAACCAAGACGCTGGAAACCATTGCCATCTTAGTCTTTTTCTTTCTCATCAAATTTTTCGATTTTGTCTTAAAACCCTGCGAACTCATTAAATTCCCCCTTTTGTGGGCTCCGTTCGTCGTGCGATCCGTGTCCACCTACGTGCAGGCGAAAACTTCCCCGCCGCCCGCTTTTGTGCGGTTGCCGATTTCCCCCAGCGTCTGGCGGATAAGGCATAGGATATAACCACGCAAAATATCCCTTCAAATAATTTTATTGTCCCACTCCATACTGAATTTTAACTGAAGAATGGGACAGCAAGATAAATCTCCTCTTTTTGGAGGCATTCACTCACCACTTTTAGGAAATTATATTAACTTTTAATGAGATTCAATGCAATTCTTACATTCTCGAGAGCTTTTTTATGAAGGCGCTTCCGCATACTGGCAAGACAGTCGCTTTTTTTCCACTTTGCCTTAACACCTTTGACAATCGCATCCGATGTTACGTTCTCAAGTTCGCCGACGGTCTCTTCGCCGAGAGTCTCCAGAAAGCGATCGACCTTTGGATCATAGCTCACGCCGAGCATCGGCACCTGCATAACACAGGCAAAGATCAGGGCATGCAGCCGAATGCCAATCATGAAATCCATCGATCCAACGATAGAGAGGAACTCTTCTGTCGTGTACTCACCGTCTAGAACGACGGCATCTTCCTCCATCAGCTTTACAATCGAGCGCGCGGATTCAATGTCTTCAGGAAACTTCATCGGAAGGTAGACAATTGAAGCACCAAGATCCCGCTTTAATGTATCCGCGGCCGCTGCCATCGACTGTTTAAAATCTCCCTCCTGCTGCCAATCGCGAACGGATATACCAATAATAGGCGCAGTATCATTCACATGAAAGCTCTGCAATATTTTTTTGCCATGCACGAGCTTGGAAGGATGCATCGCCAAGACGGGATCGGCAGTCTGAAGGATTTCAGGTCCTTTGATGCCGAGACGCTTCAATTCATCCAATGAGCCGGCATCGCGAACGGTAATGCCATCAACATGATTCAAGACAAGGCGCATGACCATATTGGCACATCGGCCGAGAATGGGTCCAATGCCCTGTGCATAAAGCATGACACGCTTTCGAAGTAGCAGCGCGAGCGATATGATAGCGAGATAGTAATAAAGGCTTCGCCGACTCGTCACGTTTTGCAACAGGCTTCCTCCGCCGCTGATGAGAAGATCCGCCTTCCAAATAGCAGAAAATATCTTCTTTCCGGAAAGCCAAGAAATCGCTTGGACACCATGACGTTCTTCCGTATCCTTCGGATTGGAGGAAATGACCGTAATATGAAGTTTTTGGGAGCGGTCTTTGAGAACTTCGAGCATAGCGGCAAGCATTGCTTCATCGCCGGCATTTTTTGAGCCGTAGTAGCCCGATATGACGATCCTTTTCTCCATCCGTCCCTCTACGCTCCTTTGCTTTCGATTATTTCCACCTACTACTGTGATGTTCGGATTCCTACTGTCTTTCGCCTTTGTTTTGAACTTTCCCCTGTAAATAGCTTTCAATTTTCTAGATGGAAAGCGCCTACTTTTTTTCTTTTGCTATATACTTTTGGGCACGCATGAGAATCGTCTGCCAAAAAGCGACCAGTGCCATGAGGACAGCTCCAATGATACCGCCGAGGATCGCTCCGTCTACGCCGCGGACAAACGACATATAGATCGGCGTCCGCATATGCGCGAATGTCTCGACCATCGAGCCCTGTCCAATCGCTGCGAGAAGCACGAGGATGAAGAAGAGCATCGTCGGCCACTTGCGGTAAAATGCCATAACGGCCAGCATAAATGCTGGATGTCCAATCATCAGCTCTTTTGTACGCGGACGGGCGTAGAACATCTGCTCGAGGAAGGCGCGGAATTTAAGCTCCGTACCGGAAACTGGCATACCGGAGGTATGTCCACTGCGCGCAACAAAAACAATACCTGCCACAAGGACAACAAAGATGCCGATCAGCGTCTTGACGCGCACGGGCACATTGAGTATCTCCTTCAGCTGTAAGAGAACCCCCGCACTATTGTCAAACCGTCCGTCAAAGATATCAAAACGCTGCAAAAAGGCAATGGCAACAAGGACGAGCGGGAGAACGAAGGTCAGCTTAATGCCGCGGAAGATATAAAACTCTAGGAAATACTTTGTGTCAGCAAGTGAAGCGGAAAGATACGCCGCACCGATATAACTGAGTGCACCCGTCACTAAGAGCGCAGCAAAGCCAAAAACAATCAGCGACACGATAGAAAGACATTTTTTCTTCACGCTTTGCAGACGGCGAATGTAGTCCAGCCACAGGACGACAGCAAGCGCTGGAAAGACATTTGCACTGGCAAGCGCTGCAAGCACGCGAATCTTTGCGCCTGTTCCCATGAGAATTGGCACAGCAGAGCACAAGGCAAAGAGGATGAAAAGCGCAAACTGCAGATGCTTCCTGCGGTTGAGCGCACGGATGACAAGCGAAAGATATAGAACAACGGCCGCTGAAAGTCCGATCATAACGAATGCCCGTGCCCAGCGCGGCGCATGGTAATCCGTAAATGTTCCAGCCTGTCCAAAACTATACCCATTATCGGCAAGCTTATCATGAACACCCTTAAAATACATCATATTGGTATCGTAAAGGCTCATATTGGGTGAGGGTTTGTCATAAATATGAAAGAGATCTATGCGAATGTTGCGTTCTGCGTCGGTATTTGACCAACGCTCGATAGCATCTGCAATCTTGAGCTTCGGCTGCTCATCTTTCGGAATGGCATAGAGACGGGCGATGCGGTCATAACCGATGCCCTTGGCAATCTCCTCCATGCCATCCTGCTTGTAAAACTGGAGCTGTGTCGTCGCTTCGATGAGACCGAGCGGTATATCGCGCGTCTTCATCTCATCGATCGTCGTCTGAAGTGCCTTCGGTGAACCGAGAGACTGCGTGCCGGAAAAAACGATTTCTGATATATCGATACCATCAAGGCGTGCAAAGACCGCTTGAACATCTTCCGGCGTACAGTTTTGGTAGTCACTCGGGCGCGCAAGCACCTTAAAGCCTGCCGCATTGACTGCCTGCATCTCGTCGGTCGGCATCCCAAGATTCATCTTGAGGAAGGATTCATAATGCGCTTTAACCGCAAGGATTTCTTCCCCCGCAACGGTCAGTATGCGGACACGATCGTCGCCAAGGCGGCGATAGAGGTCTTCCTTGACTTCTCGATACGTTAGAGGATCATGCCCTACGACATAGACCTCGCTGCCCTTCACTTCACCTGCGTCGACAAGCGCACGCCACGAAGTATCCAAGGAACCCGCATGGTAGCGTGCGAGGAGCTCAGCGCCTGCAATCGCACTTGCCTTGCCATTTTTGTTAAGCTTGGTAAAGGTCGTCTCATAGACAGCAAGCGATGTGATGCCTGCCTCCTTTGCATCCGCAAGGACGGTTTCCGGCGGCAGCCCCTCTCGCTCTGCGAGTTCGAGAAGACCTTCATAGTCGATGGCAAGATCGACCGTATGATTTTTCACTTCAACGGCATGGCGCTCGAACGATATGAAGAGCGCACCGATAAGACCAACAAGGACAAAGAAAAGCAGGAGCTTATTATACCGAAACTTTTTCAATGAATTTTCACCTTCGAATTCTCGAAATCGACCGGAGCAATGTATTCTGCACATCCTTCCGAAATATTACGAATGCACCTATATCTCTATCGCTAAGAAAAGATGCTTTTTTATTTATCAGGTCTTCTCTCCGCCTCGATGATGACTTCTCCATCTTGATGCACGATATTTGTGATCTTCAGCCCCATAGGCATCTTTTCCGCTTTCAAAAGCTCGATGTTGCCGAACATATCATCGAGTTTCGCCCTACCGATGAGAGCGTTCTTGATGTTGAGACTCGTCATCTTGATGAAGAGCGTACCCTCATCTTCGACAACTTTGCCCGTAAGCGCAATATCGGCCTTGCGACCAAAGAGCTTTGTATTCGCTGTCGCTGTGATGCCATCTGGCGTTATGCGCACCTCGACATTATCAAGGCGGCTGATCTTATCCTCGAGTACGCGACGAAGTTCATTCTCGCCGATAACACCTCTGAGGGAAAGCTGCTCGGCATGCGAAACAGAAACAGCCTGATCTTCCAGAAAGGAGGCCATATCAATATGTACCTTTTTCCCCTGCAGGGTAAGGTCACGGAGATGCACAGCACCGATCGTCGCCCGATGCACGACAATATTCATCTTGTCGATATCGCCAATAGCAAGAAGCACATTCGGGTCAGACTGCATGGAAACATCGACATCATCTGTCGAAAGGCGGCTGACGACCTTCGCCTTAATCGCACTCGTCGCAATTGCCGGAAGAATGAACTGCGCTAGAAGCGCGACCGCTGCGAGGATGATGACAAATCCCAAAAATACCTTACGCATAGTCATCCTCCATACTTATTTTTTAAAGCTCGTGGTTTGCCTTTGCTGAAAGGTAGGCACGGATGAAAGAATCGAGCTCACCATCCATGACGGCTTGCACATTGCCCATCTCACAACCCGTGCGGTGATCTTTGACCATCGTGTACGGCTGAAATACATAAGAACGGATCTGACTGCCCCACTCGATCTTCTGCTGATCGCCTTCAAGCTTTGCAAGCTCAGCTTCCTTTTTCT
>CAUVCH010000070.1:0-5500 GCA_963550265.1 uncultured Mitsuokella sp.
CCGAAGGTAAGGTCATAGCACCTCGATTAGTACACCGCCTTCCTCCTCCATGGAACGAAAGCATAGGCCTCTTCCTAACGTCATCGCCTGTTTTTTCGGAACGAGAGTGCCGTCTGGCGTGCGAAGACCTGTGAGACGGTCGTTTACGAAGTGCCACCGCCCCTGCGCATGGGCGATATAGGCGAGTGGCAGCCGGTCGCTCGCCTTTTCATCGGGGAATACATCGGTTCGAAAATGCCACCAAAAGAGCGGCATCTTGTCGTATACGACAATGTCGCGCGCTTTGACCCATTGACCTCTTTTCCCGCGCAGCTGCTTTTTGAGACGGAGTGTGAGCGCTTGTTTTGCTTTTGCACCGCAAAACGGGCAATGCGTCTGTTCTGCAGTGTAGCAGATGTACCATTTCGCCTTGCAGCTTGGATTCTCACACGGCACGAGCTTGTCCCATACCGCGACGAGCGCACGTTCCCACTCCATAGCAGCAGGGCGCAGACTGGGCGCATGAAGTCCCTCGGAAAAGGCGCGAAGAAAGAGCGTTTCAAGCTCTTTACCTAAGTCCGCAATCGTTAGATTCAGATCGGCGGGACGATTCGAGCGATCTTTTGGATCTTCGATGAAAAGCGCTGCAGGCCCAAATTGTAGAAACTCGTCCTCCTCTGCCGACGATTGGCTGTATACCCTTGGTCCGACGAGGGGGTGACGGTGCAGCAAATACTCGTAAAGCAATACGGGCAGTGCGAAGAGATCCGTTTCCACACAGGGCATCAGGCGCTTTTTCTTGGAGTATGTAGAAGCGAGTACCTCCGGTGCGATATAGCCTTTTGTGCCAATCACCGCGGGTGGATACAGACCCGGCACAACAAGCGAGTCGATGTCGATGATGACTGCACTGCCCGATGGTGGGTCAATGAGCACGTTGTTGCAAGAAAGATCGGAGTGTGCGAGCCCTGCTTGATGGAGGCGGCGCACGCCGCGTGCAAGAGAAATCGCAATGCGGAGCACCGTCTGGAAGTTACCCTTTTCCGTCTCGCAGAGGTATTTGCTGACGCATGGTGAGGTGAACCAACGGCTCTTTTTATCCTTTCCACGTAAATCAATCTTACTCGATGCACCTGCATCAAAGAAGAATCGCGCAGGATAGGCAGGCGCTACGATGCCAAACTCTGGCTTTTTCACTATTGCAACGGGCCAGCAGAAGAGTTTTGAAAAATATGCTGCCGTTTCTTCCGTGTTGCCGTGCGCCCCGCCTTTCTTTTCGGAAATGGTCGGATTGTATTTGCCGATAATCGCCATAAGGCGATTGTGCATCATCGTATCCTCGGCAACTTCCTTGTCATGGAAAAATTGAACGACATATGAGCGGTCGGGTGCAAAGAATGTATACTTCATGCTGCCCGCGGGTGGATTATCCACCACGACGTATGGAATGCGACGTCCGTCTTGGAGTATAGCCTCTGCAATACAGTGATTATCCTTAACCATGCGGCGTACCTCCTGGCAGACATAAGAGCAGTGTGCGGTCGTCGAACGATCCGCGCTCTGCATAATGATCAAGCCATACGGCAAGGCGTTCTTCTTGCGGGAGATCCATTTCAATCCCCGTTTCCTTTGCTGCGAGCAGCAGCCGCTTCGGATTTTGCCATAGATCTTCAAGCGTTACACCGCACGTGGTGCATATTCTCCGTGTGTAGTGGAGCGGAAGCTCAACCGTTTTGTCATTTGGCCATGGATAGGCGACGGGACGAGGCAGTTGGCGAAGGAGCGTCACCTCCTCGCGTCCGACGCAGCCGTCCCAGGCGTACGGGGCATCTAAAATTCCATTTGATAAGAGGTCAAAATATAAGCGAAAAAGCTCCGTTTCATTCGGATAATAGTCGTCTGCGACACCGTCTGTCATCAGCATGATGAGATCAGAGTGTGAGCGGCATACCATTGTACGTCTTTTTAGGGCGTCTGCCTCCACTATACTCACCGATGTTAAAAACTCCGTTTCGCCCGAAAAATCACCACTGCCCGCCTGTCCTAATAGGCGCAGCGCCGCAGGGTACTTGCCGCCTGTATCAAGCGCGGCAATCATGCCGTCGCCGATTTGGCACGAGAGAATGAGCTGTTCGTCCGTTGCTGAGATGGGAATGACGATGGTAAGCAGCAGTGTTGCGGAAAAATCCGCCAGCGCGAGGTCGCGTCCCAATGCTCGGCGATAGGATGCATCGGCGCGGCGGCAGTAGTACGCGGCGCGAACAACCTCGTGTGCCTGCCGCACGGCTCCGTGTAAGAGAGCTATGACAGGCGTGAGTGCCGCGTTAAATGCTTCGTCCTGCGTCGGACAGGCAAAACCTGCTGTATCTTTTAGTGTCTGTTCGCCAAGAGCGAGTATCCCCTCTTCCAAGAAGCCGATAGCTGCCGAGCAGGAAACGCGCGCACCGATGCGCGAAAAATGTTTTGAACCTGCCCCGTCGGAAACGGCGAGAAGGGAAATCCCGCCGACCTCCTTACAGGTAAACCAATCGTCGCAGTTTGTTCTCTCGTGCTTGTGCTTCTTGCCTCGCACGCGCGCACCAACACAGCGAGCACCTTTCCCGTCAAATGCAAAGGCGCGTGTCTCGGGGGCGGGCTCGGGCTCATCGGCATCGATGGGATGGTATGTCCAAAGTCTCGCCGTATGTGCGAGTATCGCATCATCTTCGAGCGGGGAAGGTGCTGAATCAAAATTCGGTGCAGGCTCGACATGGGGCACTGCACCGTCCATCTCCTCCTGCATGGGATGCACGGGGGAATGCGTCTCGATAAGAGCCGCAGGGCATGCTTTCCGCGCTGTACGACCAGAAAGCTGCTGTTTGTCTAAAATTACCGTCATCGGTGCATCGCCTCTCTGCCTGTGTCTTACGGTACGACGACAAACCCTTTGGGTGGCGGCGGAAACTCGATTGCACCGCCGGGGTTTGTGTCAAGACTCTTTGAGGAGAGTTGGATGGAGTCTGAGACCCACGCGAAGAACTTTGCCATATCGCCGGCGGACAAGCTGTTCATCACGAGAATGGAGTCTGTTATCTCCTTTAGTGCGTTTGTGTCTGCGCCAGAACCTGCCGCGCAGGCAATGAGATTGACGGATTTTCCATCCTTGATCTCTTGCGCCATGCGATGAAACGCCTCTGTATCGGTTGGGTAACCATCTGTCAATAGAAATGCGAGCGGTTTCCAATCACCCTTTTGCGTTTTTGTCGTCTTGCGCACCTCGTGCGCGATGCATTCCTTCAGCAGATGGAGTGCCCCGCCGAGTGCAGTCGCTCCGCCTGCTTCCAAAGGTGGTTCCTTAAAAAGCATCAGCTCGGTAAGTGCCGTCGCCTGACGCGCTGTACTGGAGAACGTGATGACAGATAAATACGCCGTTTCCAATGCCTGTGGATCCCCGCGCAGTTCCGAGAGCAAAACCTTGACTCCCTGTTTGACTGCCTCGATTGGCTCACCCATCATTGATCCCGAACAGTCGAGAAGAAGGTAGATCGGCAACCGACGAGCGAAATCCGCCATAAGGATACCTCCATAGAATTTAGAACAGCAAGTATTTTCATAAAATTTGAAATAAAAATATATAAATATCTCTTATAAAAGATAAAATAAGGAAGAGAGGCTACCGCGGTGCAGCAATCTCTCTTCAAAGCAGGGGTCCGGGGCGCCGGTCACTTTTTATGCCTAAACCTGCGTAAAGCAGGTGGGTACCTTAAGTCCGGTTTCTGCGAACGCCGAGGCATGCATCCGCCGGAATCAAATCAGGTTCCCTATGAAAAATGTAGGTTAGACACTAGAAAAGTTAGCGAACGTCCTAGACTGATCCTTCTTTTAATATAAGGATAGCATAAAAATTTTTCCTGTGCAAGACTTGACAAAAGAACTCCGCCTGCAGGTTGTGAAAAAAAATATAATCTTGTATAATTAAAATAAGATTTATGGTTTTTTTTGCATCTATCAGCATGCGAAAAAGCCGCACGCATACAAGGGGGAATTTTTAGTCTTGGACATTGTGCCCATATTGCTTCAGCTTTTACTCGTCCTCTTTCTCATCTTTATGAACGGCTTCTTTGTCGCGGCGGAGTTCGTCTGTGTCAAGGTGCGCCCTTCACGCATCGAAACCTTGATTCAGGATGGTTCGCGGCGGGCAAAATACGCAAAAGAACTGACGGATCATCTGGACGCCTCTCTTTCGGTGACGCAGCTTGGCATTACGCTGGCTTCACTTGGACTCGGCTGGGTGGGCGAGCCAGCGGTGGCCGAGCTCATTCTGCCTATGACAAATGCAGCGGGGCTTGACCCTGTCTTTGGGCATACGATTGCGCTGGCGATTGCCTTCACGCTCATCACGTCGATGCATATTATCTTTGGGGAGCTTACGCCAAAATCCATGGCGATTCAAGATGTCGAGGGCATCTTGCTGGCGATTGCCTTTCCAATGGTGATCTTCAGCCGTATCTTCAAGCCTTTTGTCTGGGTATTGAATCACATTGCCAACTGGACGGCACGGCAGCTGGGTTACCGTTCGGGCATCGAGGAAGAGGCGCACACAGAGCAGGAGATTCGCCTTCTGATGGAGGAAAGTCATCGGAAGGGACTCATCGACGATACGGAGGCAGGCTTTGTCGATAAAGTCTTTGACTTCAATGACCTCAACGTCCGTGAGATTATGACGCCGCGCACGGATATGGTTTGTCTCTACCTTGAGGACAGCTTTCGGGAAAATATGAAGACGGTGCTGGAAGAAAAGCTGACGCGCTATCCGCTTTGCCGCGAAGACAAGGATCATATCGTCGGCTTCATTCATGTGAAGGACATGATTCATGCGATGGCAGAGGGGCGCAGACCTATTCTTCGCCGTCTGGTGAGAAAGGCGCTCGTCGTGCCGGAAAGCATGGATATCAGCGTGCTGCTGAAGACGATGCAGGCGAACCGCTCGCAGATGGCGGTCGTCGTCGATGAGTACGGCGGCACGGCGGGCATCGTGACGATTGAGGACATCGTCGAGGAGATTGTCGGCGACATTCAAGACGAATTTGATGAGGAACGTCCGACGGCAGAACGCCTTGAAGGGGATGTCTACTCGGTTGATGCGAAGATGCTTCTCGAAGAACTGGAAGACATCCTTGAAATTAAGATTGAAGATGATGATGTCGACAGCATCGGCGGCTGGCTTTATGACCATATTAACAGCGAGCCGCGCGTCGGACAGATGGCATCGGCAGCCGGTACGACCTTCTTTGTCGAAGAAATAGACGGCTGGCGCATCACACGTGTCCGCATCCATCTGGCGAAAGAGCTTGCGGAAGAACACGAAAAATTTGTGGTTTGATGCTGTGCGGAAAGGAATACCATTGCGTTACCCTATGAAACTCAAGGCGCCGCTCAAGGATTATCTCTGGGGCGGTACGCGCTTGAAGACGGCATACGGAAAGAAAACAGAGCTTGAAAGCGTCGCCGAAAGCTGGGAGCTTTCCTGCCATGCGGCGGG
>CAUVCH010000071.1:0-5488 GCA_963550265.1 uncultured Mitsuokella sp.
TTCCTTCTTGTTCATGAGGATGCCGAGTGTCCACTCACCGGATTCCTTATCCTGATGATAGTAACGAAGTTCTTCCGGCAGAATCTCATTGAAGATCATACGACCAAGCGAGGTCTTGACGACTCCATACCCCTCAATGCGGCAGCGAATCTCTGCCTGGACGTGCAGATCGTGCTGCTGATAAGCGAGAAGCGCTTCGGCAATGCTCGTGACGACATTGCCCTCCCCCAGTGCTCCCGGCTTAATCTTCGTCAGATAATAGGAGCCAAGAACCATGTCCTGCGTCGGAACAATGATCGGCTTGCCGTCTTTCGGTGCCAGGATGTGGTTGGCTGCGAGCATGAGGATGCGTGCTTCCGTCTGCGCCTCGGTCGAAAGCGGGAGATGAATCGCCATCTGGTCACCGTCAAAGTCCGCATTGTATGCCGTACAGGCGAGCGGATGAAGTTTTAACGCGTGACCTTCCGTCAGCACCGGCTCAAAGGCCTGAATGCCGAGGCGATGCAGCGTCGGTGCACGGTTCAAGAGCACCGGATGCTCCTTGATGACGTCTTCAAGGACGTTCCAGACTTCCGGACGTGCGCGCTCAACCATGCGCTTTGCGCTCTTGATATTATGTGCTGTCCCCTCACCGACAAGCTTCTTCATAACGAACGGCTTGAAAAGCTCGAGTGCCATTGCCTTTGGCAAGCCGCACTGATGGAGTTTCAGTTCCGGACCGACAACAATAACCGAGCGGCCGGAGTAATCCACGCGCTTGCCAAGCAAATTCTGGCGGAAACGCCCCTGCTTGCCTTTCAGCATATCGGAGAGCGACTTCAGCGGACGGTTGCCAGGCCCTGTGACCGGACGCCCACGGCGACCGTTGTCAATGAGGGCGTCCACGGCTTCCTGCAGCATGCGCTTCTCGTTACGAACGATGATATCCGGTGCACCGAGATCGAGCAGACGCTTCAGACGATTGTTGCGGTTGATAACGCGGCGATAGAGATCGTTTAGATCACTTGTCGCAAAGCGACCGCCGTCAAGCTGCACCATAGGGCGAAGTTCCGGCGGGATAACCGGAACGGCGTCGAGAATCATCCAGCTCGGCTTGTTGCCGGACTTGCGGAATGCTTCAACGACTTCGAGACGACGAATCGAACGAATTTTCTTCTGTCCCGAGAAAGAGTGAACTTCCTTGCGGAGAGTCTCGCTCATCTGGTCGAGATCCATCTCCTCTAAAAGCTCCTTGATAGCCTCTGCTCCCATGCCCACGCGGAACGTACTGCCGAACTTTTCGCGAGCGTCATGATATTCTTTCTCAGAAAGGAGGCTCTTCTTCGTAAGGTCAGTGTTCTCGCCCGGGTCGAGAACGATATAATATGCAAAGTAAAGGACTTTTTCCAACGCACGCGGAGAAATATCGAGAATTAGCCCCATGCGGCTCGGAATTCCCTTGAAATACCAGATATGCGACACAGGGGCGGCGAGCTCGATATGTCCCATGCGCTCGCGGCGAACCTTGGCGCGTGTGACTTCAACGCCGCAGCGATCGCAGATAATGCCCTTGTAACGGATGCGCTTGTACTTGCCGCAGTGGCATTCCCAGTCACGCGTTGGTCCGAAGATACGCTCGCAGAAAAGGCCGTCGCGCTCGGGCTTGAGCGTGCGATAATTGATTGTCTCCGGCTTTTTGACTTCGCCATACGACCACTCGCGGATTTTCTCCGGCGATGCGAGTGCGATGCGCATCGAATCAAAATTATTTACATCCAGCAAAGAGATGACACTCCCTTCCTCCGTCCTCCACTCTTTCGCAGCGGACGGTTTCCTGCGATTTATTCTTCCGTATCGTCCGATTCCGGTGTGACTGCCGTACCGTCAGCTTCTGTAATGGTGCCCAGACTGCCGAGGTCAGCGATGATGTCGTCCGGCGCTTCGTCATCCGAAGGCTCCATGGCATCCACCTCGCCGCCCTCTTGCTGCGGTGCACCCGCCGTCGGGTCGACGCCTTCTACATCGAGTTCAAGCGTCTTTGCCGTCTCGGCGACATCTTCGTCCTCATCATCCTGAATCATGATCTCCTTGGCATCTTCATTGAGTACCTTGATATCAAGTCCGATGGACTGCAGTTCCTTGATGAGAACTTTGAACGATTCCGGAACACCCGGCTCAGGGATATTTTCGCCCTTGACGATGGCTTCATATGCTTTGACACGACCGACGACATCGTCGGATTTTACCGTAAGGATTTCCTGGAGCGTATAGGCTGCGCCATATGCTTCCAATGCCCAGACCTCCATCTCGCCGAAGCGCTGACCGCCGAACTGTGCCTTGCCGCCGAGCGGCTGCTGTGTGACGAGGGAGTACGGCCCCGTGGAACGCGCATGGATCTTGTCATCGACGAGGTGATGAAGCTTCAAGAAGTACGTGCAGCCGACTGTGACGCGGTTCTCAAACGGCTCGCCCGTGCGGCCGTCGTAAAGAATCGTCTTGCCGTCTTCCGGAAGACCGGCGAGCTTTACCGTACCGAAGACGTCGTGCTCGCCCGCACCGTCAAAGACTGGCGTTGCAATATGAATACCTGCGACATCCGGCTCCGGCATTCCATATTTGTCAAAATCATAACCCGCATTGCGGAGGCGCTGCTCGACTGTCGGATCGCCCGCCTTAATCTGCTTGCCCAGCTCGCGAACAGCCATGCCGAGATGCACCTCGAGCACCTGCCCGATGTTCATGCGAGACGGAACACCCAAGGGATTCAGCACGATGTCAACCGGCGTGCCGTCCGGCAGGAAAGGCATGTCCTCCTGGCGCATGATGCGCGAGACAACACCCTTATTTCCATGACGGCCTGCCATCTTATCACCGACGGAAATCTTTCGCTTCTGTGCGATGTAGACGCGCACAAGACGATTGACCCCCGGCGGAAGTTCGTCATTGTTTTCTCGGCTGAAGATCTTGACATCGACGATTTTGCCCTGCTCGCCGTGCGGTACGCGAAGGCTCGTATCCCGAACCTCACGCGCCTTCTCGCCAAAGATTGCGCGCAGCAGGCGCTCTTCTGCCGTCAATTCTGTCTCGCCCTTCGGCGTGACCTTGCCGACGAGAATATCTCCGGGGCGGACGTCGGCACCGATGGAGATGATACCTTCATCGTCCAGATCCTTCAGCGCCTCTTCTGCAACATTCGGAATATCGCGTGTGATCTCCTCGGGTCCAAGCTTGGTGTCACGTGCATCGCACTCGTACTCCTCAATGTGAATCGAGGTGTAAATGTCACGCTTAACGAGATTCTCAGAGAGGAGAACCGCATCCTCGTAGTTATAGCCTTCCCAAGGCATATAGGCAACGATGATGTTATAGCCTAGGGCAAGTTCCCCGTGATCTGTCGCAGGGCCATCAGCGATCGGCTGATGCTCTTCGACACGATCTCCCTTGTAGACAATAGGAACCTGATTGATGCAGGTACCTTGGTTAGAGCGAATAAATTTCTGCAGCTTATAGCTATCGACTTCACCGGCATCCGTGCGAACCTTGATGGCATTCGCCGTGACTTCCTCAACCGTACCCGCATGCTTCGCTAAAACCATGACGCCGGAATCGCAGGCCGCTTTGTACTCCATACCGGTACCGACCAGCGGTGCCTGCGTGCGCAAGAGTGGGACTGCCTGACGCTGCATGTTCGCGCCCATCAGCGCACGGTTTGCATCGTCGTTTTCGAGGAATGGGATCATCGCCGTCGCAATCGAGAAGACCTGGCGCGGGCTGACATCCATATAGTCGACGCGGTCGCGGTCAAAGAGACTCGTCTCTTCGTGGAAACGTGCCGTGACGCGCTCGTTTTCGAACCATTCATTTTCATCCAGAGGCTCGTTGGCCTGTGCGATGACAATATCATCTTCCTCATCCGCCGTCAGATAGCGAACTTCATCGGTGACGACATGTCTTTCCTTATCGACGCGGCGATATGGCGTCTCCATAAAACCAAACCGATTGACGCGCGCATACGTTGCGAGCGAACCGATAAGGCCGATGTTCGGACCTTCCGGTGATTCGACCGGGCACATGCGGCCGTAGTGTGAGTTATGAACATCGCGGACTTCAAAGCCTGCGCGCTCACGCGAAAGACCGCCCGGTCCAAGTGCCGAAAGACGGCGCTTATGCGTCAATTCGGAAAGTGGGTTGTGCTGATCCATGAACTGCGAGAGCTGCGAGGAGCCAAAGAATTCCTTGACCGCAGCCACGACCGGACGAATGTTGATCAATGCCTGCGGCGTGATGACATCGACGTCCTGAATTGTCATGCGCTCGCGGACAACGCGCTCCATGCGTGAAAGACCAATGCGGAACTGATTCTGCAAGAGCTCGCCGACGGCGCGAACGCGGCGGTTGCCCAGATGATCGATGTCGTCCACCGTGCCAAAACCTTCCAAGAGGTTGAGAAGATAGCTGATGGATGCGAGAATATCGTTCTTCGTGATGGTACGCGACGTAATATCAAGCGTCGGCGTGCAAAGCGCTATGACGCTCGTACCGTCCTTCTTCAAGAGGTGCAGCTTGATAAGTTCGCCATCACCGAAGATTTCCTTTTCACGTGCCATGTCGATGGCATCCGTCATCGCTTCCGTCACGATGACGTCCTTCTCGATGATGATTTCTCCTGTGGATGGATCGACGATAGGCTCTGCGAGGACTCTTCCGAGAATGCGGCGCTTCCAGCCAAGCTTTTTCATCAGCTTGTAGCGACCGACTGTCGCAAGATCATAGCGCTTTGGATCAAAGAAAAGCGAATTGAGCAGCTGCGTCGCATTGTCTTCGTTCGCCGGCTCGCCCGGACGCAGACGACGGTATATCTCAATCGTCGCCCTGCCCTGCGTCTTTACTTCCTCGCCGTCGCGCTCCATCGTCGCCATCATGCGCGGGTCGTCACCGAAAAGGTTGATGATATCCTGGTCTCTATCAAAGCCAAGTGCGCGGATAAAATAGGTAACCGGCATCTTGCGCGTGCGGTCAATGCGAACCGAGACAATGTCATTGGCATCGGATTCAAGCTCAATCCAAGCACCGCGATTCGGAATGACCGTTGCATTGAAGAGAGATTTGCCCGTCGTATCGATGTCAACGCCATAATACGCCCCTGGAGAACGGACGAGCTGGCTGACGATAACGCGTTCCGCCCCATTGATGATAAAGGTTCCTGTATCTGTCATCAAAGGGAAATCTCCCATGAAGACTTCCTGCTCCTTAATCTCGCCCGTCTCGCGGTTAATCAGACGGACATTGACACGCAGAGGTGCTGCGAGCGTGACATCGCGTTCCTTACATTCATCAAGCTCATACTTTGGCGTTCCAAGAGAAAAATTCTCAAAGGAAAGCACAAGATTTCCCGAAAAGTCCTGAATGGGAGAAATGTCGCGGAAAATTTCTTTAAGACCGGTCTCCATGAACCACTGGTAGCTGGAACGCTGAATATCGAGGAGATGCGGCATCTCCATGACTTCCT
>CAUVCH010000072.1:0-5471 GCA_963550265.1 uncultured Mitsuokella sp.
GTTCGGTTGCGACGATCAAAAGCGTTATCAGCAAAGATGATATTGTTATCATTGGTGACCGCCATGATGAGACATTGATCGACTGTGTCAATCAGGGCATCAGTTGTCTTATTGTTTCGGCAAATGGACGTGTTCCTGCCGATGTCGTCGAGTATGCAGAAAAGCATCATATCTTCGTCCTCTCCACACCATATGATACCTATACGGTAGCTCGTCTTATCAATCAGTGTGTACCGATTCGCCGCATTATGCACCAAGATCCTGTCTGCTTTAAGCCGATGGATCTCCTTTCAGATATCAAGGGAACGATGGAGAGCACGAGCTATCGCAATTATCCTGTTCTTGAAAACGGTCGTCTTGTCGGTCTGGTTTCAAGTGATCAGCTCATGGTGCCGGAGCGTGAGCGCATAATTCTCGTTGACCATAACGAGCGAGCACAAGCGGTTGAGGGCATTGAAGAGGCAAAGATTCTCGAGATCATTGACCATCATCGTATTGGCGGCGTTCAGACGAGTGATCCGATTTACATGCACTCTGAGCCGGTTGGCTGCACGGCGACAATCGTTGCCAATATGCATTGGCATCGCGATGTCGATATGCCTTCCTCTATTGCAGGACTCCTTCTCTCTGCGATCATCTCGGATACGGTGCTCTTTAAGAGCCCAACTTGCACGCCGTATGATAAAAAGACGGCAGAGCGCTTGGCAGAAATCGCGGGCGTTGACTTGCAAAGCTATGGCATGGATATGCTGAAGGCAGGCTCCGGCATCGGCGACATGACACCACAGGAAATCGTGAAGAACGACCTCAAGGAGTTTACCATCGGCGATTACCGCGTGATTGTCAGCCAGACTTCTGTCATGGATACAAAGGAAATTATGGATCTGGAGCCGCAGCTTATCCAGGCGATGAAGAACATCTGCGAGAAGGAGAACTTCGATCTCAGTCTCGTCATGGTGACGGATATCCTCGAGGAGGCAACGTATCTCCTCTATGCGGGTTCGCCAAAGACACTGATTGGCGAAGCCTTTAAGAAAGATGCAAGCGGTACGCACATCTATCTGCCGGGTGTCATGAGCCGCAAGAAACAGATTATTCCGCCGCTTTCAGAAGCAGTCAAACGCATCCAAAACAAATAAGACGGTTAGGAAATCTAAGATGCCTTCTTTCCGAGGGAAGAAGGCATCTTTTTTCTTTCCGATAGATAACCTTGCCGTCATGTGCTAAAATACAGCGTGTATAAATGACAGTTGCGAATATTGACTATCGAGTATTTACGAAGACATACAGTGCATATAGGAGGCTGTTTTGAATATTTTTGAAGGGCTGAATCCTGCGCAGGTAAAGGCAGTTGAGCATATGGACGGACCGCTTCTTATCATGGCAGGTGCAGGATCTGGTAAGACGAAAGTGCTGACATGCAAGGTGGCGAATCTTCTTGCACACGATGTCCCTGCCTATCGAATCCTTGCCATTACTTTTACCAACAAAGCGGCAGCAGAAATGCGCGATCGCGTCGACCGCATGATCGGAGAGGGGGCGCGTGAAGTATGGCTGAGTACATTTCACTCGTTTTGTGCGCGCTTTCTCCGTTACGAAATTGAGGTGACAGGGCTTTACAAGAGTAACTTTGTTATCTATGACAGTGCAGATTCGCAGACGGTTATCAAGTCGTGCTTAAAAGAAATGAATCTTGACGATAAGATATATCGTCCAATAATGGTACAGGCGGAAATCTCGAATGCGAAGAATCAAATGCTGGGACCGAAGGCGCTGGCGCAGACGGCAGATAATTTTCATCAACAGAAAGTCACGGAGATTTATCAAAACTATACGGCAAAACTCCGCGCGAACAATGCGCTTGATTTTGATGATCTCTTGATGCTTTCGGTATTAATCCTTGAGGAGCATGAGGAAATTCTCGCGAAATATCAAAAGCGTTTCTCCCATATTCTTGTTGATGAGTACCAGGATACGAATGGAGCGCAGTATCAGCTGACAAAACTTCTTGCAGCGTCGCATAGAAATCTCTGTGTCGTCGGTGATGCAGATCAGTCCATTTATGGTTGGCGTGGAGCGGACATCAATAACATTCTTGATTTTGAGAAAGATTACCCGGAAGCAAAGCTGATTCGGCTTGAACAGAACTATCGTTCGACGAAGAAGATTCTGTCAGCAGCGAATGCTGTCATCGAGCACAATGTCAACCGAAAGAAAAAGGAACTGTGGACGAACAATGTCGAGGGTGCATCAATCGGTGTTTATCAAGCGCGCGATGAATGGGATGAGGCACGCTTTATTGCCGATACCATTGGCAAGGATAAGGCGGAGCATGTGTTTACTTACGGTGATATCGCTATTCTTTACCGAACAAATGCACAGTCACGTGTTATTGAAGAAACGTTCATGCGGATGGGATTGCCCTATACAATGGTTGGCGGATTGAAGTTTTATGATCGTAAGGAAATTAAGGACATCCTCGCCTATCTACGCGTCATCTACAATCCGCTTGACAGCATCAGCATGATGCGCATTATCAACGTGCCAAAGCGCGGCTTAGGTGCGACAAGTCTCGTGCATCTTACAAATTTTGCAGCGGAAAACAATGCGTCAATCTTTGATATCATCGCAAATCCTGAAATGCTTAACGCCGTACCGAGCCTCACGGCACGCGCAAAGAAGACCATGCAGGAGTTCGCCGCATTTCTCATTATGAAAATGGGCAAAGCATCGTCCCTGCATATTGACCAATTGATTGAAGAGGTGCTGGAAGATTCCGGTTATTTTAAAGAACTGGAAGTAGATAAGAAACCAGAAAGTCAGACGCGTATCGAAAACCTCAAGGAATTTATCGGTGTCGCCCGCGACTTTGAGAAGCAAGAGGGGCAGGAAGCGACGCTGGAAAATTTCCTTGCGCAGCTCTCGCTTGTCTCTGATATCGACAATGCTGAACTAGCGGACGACCGCGTAACAATGATGACACTGCATGCGGCAAAGGGACTTGAGTTTCCCTGTGTCTTCCTCGTCGGCATGGAGGAAGGCATCTTTCCCAATCAGCGGACACTGCTGGATCCCGAAGAAATTGAGGAAGAGCGGCGCACTTGTTATGTCGGCATCACGCGTGCTGAAAGGAAACTCTATCTCTCCTATGCCGTGCAGCGGACGCTTTACGGAAGAAGTGCGATGAATCCACCGTCTCGTTTTCTTTCAGAGATTCCCATGGATTGTCTCGAAACTGTCGGCAGAAGCAATACACAATTTAGAGGGAACCCACGGTCAGCATTGGAGGCAACGACAGCGTTGGGAATCCGTGGAACTACAGGTCTCGGTAATAAAAATACGAATGACAGACTGCATTTTAGGAGGGGCTCGACGGCTGTTACGCGCGCGGTGGGTGTAAAGCCGAATCTTTCGGTTCGCTGGAAAGCAGGCGATAAGGCAAGGCATAGCAAATGGGGCGTCGGTACAGTTGTCATGGTCAAAGGTGAGGGAGAAGAAACGGAGCTTAAGATTGTATTTTCAGGGCAGGGCGTGAAATCTTTAATGCAGAAGTACGCTCCGATCGAGAAGGTGTAAATATGCCAGAACATCCAGATATAAAAGCAGTAAAAAAGGAGCTCGCAGCATTAAGAAAGACCATTCGTTATCACAACGAGCGATACTACAATGACGATGCACCTGAGATTTCAGACTTCGAATACGATCAGCTCATGCTGCAGCTGAAGACTATGGAAAAGAAATATCCTGAGCTCATTACGAAAAATTCGCCGACACAGATGGTGGGCGGTACGGCAATGCGTACCGCGGGCATACTTGTCAAGCACGATGTTCCTATGCTTTCTTTGCAGGATGTCTTTACGAAGGAAGAAATCATCGAATTCGTGACAAATCTGCAAGAGGAGCTCGATGCTCCGACATTCGTCGTCGAGGAGAAAATCGATGGGCTTTCCATGGCGATCCGCTATGAAAACGGTAGGATGAGCCGTGCCATCACACGCGGCGACGGCATCGTGCGCGGTGAAGATGTGACGGAGAATGCGCGTGTCATCAAGGATGTCGTGCAGAAGCTTAAAGACAAGTTGCCGTATCTCGAGATTCGCGGCGAAGTCTATATGGAAAAGAAGGCCTTCGAGGCAGTCAATGCCCGTCAGGAAATATTGAAGCTGAAGCCTTTTGCCAATCCTAGAAACTGTGCAGCAGGAACACTTCGTCAGCTCGATAGCCGTATTGCGCGGGAGCGCAAACTCTCGCTCTTTATCTTCAATTTGCAGAAGGCACGGGGCAGGGTATTCCATACGCATACCGAAGCCTATGAATTCATGAAGGCGCAGGGCATCAAGGTGATTCATGACTATAAAGTCTGTAAGACGGCAAAAGAGGTTTGGGATGCCATCACGGAAATTGGTGAAAACCGTGGAAATCTCGCCTATGACATTGACGGCGCGGTCGTGAAGCTCAATAGTCTGGCCGATCGCGAGAAGCTTGGTGCGACGAGTAAGGTGCCGCGTTGGGCGATCGCCTATAAATACCCGCCGGAGGAAAAAGAGACGGTGATTCGAAAGATCGAGCTTTCAGTCGGGCGTACGGGACGCATCACACCGACGGCAGTCTTCGACCCTATCCGTCTTTGCGGCACGAATGTTGAGCGTGCTACGCTTCACAATCAGGATTTTATCGATGGGCTTGACCTGCGTCTGGGTGACACGGTGCTCGTCTACAAATCGGGTGAGATCATCCCGAAGATCAAAGCGGTCGTCAAGGAAAAACGACCTGCGAACGCAGAGCCTTTTGTCATCGGAGATACCTGCCCCGTTTGCAAAAGCAAGGCAGTGCGCGAGCCGGATTCAGCGGATATCAAGTGTCAGAATCCGAAGTGTCCTGCACAGGTCGAAAATCATATTTTGAACTTTGTCAGCCGCAGCGCTATGGATATCAAGGGATTCGGTGAATCTGCCGTTCGTGTGCTTATCGAAGCGGGTTTTTTAAAAAGTATCGCGGACATTTATACACTAAAAGAGCATCGTGCGGTGCTTATCGAAAAAGGGCTTATCGGCAAAGAGAAGAGCACGGATAATCTCCTCGCAGCGATTGAAAAGAGCAAGGAAAATAGACCGGAACGCCTTCTCACAGGACTTGGTATTCCCGGTATTGGCCGCGCGGCAGCACGGTCGCTCATGCTTATATTTCACAGCATTGACAGGCTAGCGGCGGCAAATCTTGAAGCGATAGAAGCCGTTCCCGATTTGGGAGAAATCAGTGCAAAGGCCATTCGTGCTTTCTTTGATGGCAAGGAAAATAGAGATGTCCTTGAGAAACTTCGCGCGGCGGGTGTAAGCTTTGGAACGGAAGTGACGGAAGCGGTGGATACAGCGCTTGCCGGAAAGGTTTTTGTCCTTACGGGCACGCTTCCTACCATGGGACGCAGGGCATGTCAAGAGCTTATTGAAAGCCATGGCGGCAAGGTCACAGGA
>CAUVCH010000073.1:0-5418 GCA_963550265.1 uncultured Mitsuokella sp.
CCGCGTCGTTACGACCGATCCGATCTCCGGCACGCATGTCGATGCGTGACCCTTTTGGGAAAGGAGTTCGATGATGAAACACGTAATGCAGGAAGTCACGCGCAAGGAATTTTATGTGTTCAGTCCTTTTTTGCGCGTCTTCCATTGGCTGATGGTCTCGCTGGTCCTCGTCCTCTTTGCGACGGGCGTTATCATTGCGACGCCGCTTCAGTCGATGAATTTGGAACCGACATTCTCAGCGACGTATATGGATCTCGTCCGAGACATTCACTTTGTTGCGGCGTTCCTCTTTTGCGCTTCATTTGTCCTGCGTATCTATGGCTTTATCGTCAATAAGGGTGACCGTCTCTTTCCGCATGTTTGGAAGGGGCGCTTTTACCGCAATACGCTGGACGTCTTGAAGCATTATATGCTCGTACGGCCGAACCATTCTTCCTATCTCCGCAATCCGATGGCACGCATGTCGTATATCCTGCTCTATGCGCTCGTCTTTATCGAGTTTGTCACGGGATTCTGCATGTACTATATGCGCGACCCCAATGGCAGCATGGCACAGATCATGGCATGGGTCAACGTCGTCTGCGGCAATGAGATGAATGTACACCTCATTCATCATTATGTGGCATGGGGTATCATCCTCTTTGCAATCGGTCACCTCTACATGGTCATCCGCTCGGAGTTTATGGAAGGAGAATCCGAAGTCTCAAGTATGTTCTCTGGTTCAAAATTCCTCATGCATTATCCAGTGGATGCGGTTGACATCGAGACGAAGGCAGATCGCAGGGAGCGCCTCGCGCGTGAAAAGAAAGAACGCGAAAACAGCAGAAATAAGTGATACAGGAAGGAAGTATTGGCATGTGTTTGGAATGTGGCTGCGGTCAGATGAACGGAAATACGCGTCTGCAGTTTAACGTAGCTGGTTATACAGAGGACAGCGCGAAGGAAGTTGAAAAGACGCTGCTCGGTCTGCCGGGCGTGCTTTTCGTACATATTCACGCGCACGACGGCGAGACAACCGTCGATTATGCGCCGAAGAAGACGAAGCTCATGGATATTCTGGGCGTCTTCGAGGAACGCGGACTTCAGGCTGCGCTGTGAGGGAAAAGGGATCTGCGCGGGCAGATCCCTTTTTTAGGCTTGCTAGAAAATCGCTGCGGCGGTACAATGGAACGGAGGAGGGAAGAAGGTTGCATGAAATGTCGATTGCCGAAGGCGTGTTGGATATCGCACTTGACTACGCAAAGAAAAACAATGCGACGGTCATTCGGGAGATTGGGTTGAAGTTTGGTGAGATGACAGGCGTCGTCATCGATTCCCTTCGCTTTTCCTTCGATATGATTGCCAAGGGCACGATGGCAGAAGGGGCGAAGCTCACCGTGCACCAGACGCCGCTCATGGGGCGGTGCGTCAAATGCGGCAAAGAATTTCACATTGAGGGCTATGACTTTTGGTGTCCGGCTTGTGAAAACGGTGTCCTTGAGACGATTTCGGGGCGCGAGATGCAGGTAGAATTTTTGGAGGTCGACTGATGGCAGAAATCGAGGTCATAAAGAACATCCTTGGTGAAAATGACCGCGTCGCGGCAGAAAACCAAGCGATGTTTGCGAAAAAGGGCGTTTATGTGCTGAATCTGATGGGCTCGCCTGGCGCAGGCAAGACCTCTGTCCTCGAAAAGACGATGGAGCACCTGGCGGGAAAGACGCGCATGGCAGTCATCGAAGGTGATCTCTTCACATCTAGGGATGCTGAACGTATCGAAAAGCACGGTGTCCCCGTCATTCAGATCAACACGGCAGGCGGCTGTCATCTCGATGCACCGATGGTGCAGAAAGTCGCGCAGAAACTCGCCCTTGATGCCGTTGACCTCCTAATCGTCGAAAACGTCGGTAATCTTGTCTGTCCCGCAGAGTTTGCCGTCGGTGAAGACGACAAGGCAGTTGTCTTCTCTATTACTGAAGGCGACGACAAGCCGATGAAATACCCGCTGATTTTCAAAGAATCCGCCATCGCGCTCTTAAACAAGGTCGATATCCTGCCGTACTGCGATTTTGACATGGCGGCAGCCAAAGAGGATATTTTGACGCTTCACCCCGGCATGAAGGTCATGGAAATTTCCTGCACAAAGGGGCAGGGCGTGGCGGCTTGGTGCGATTGGCTGCTGGCAAAGGTCACAGATAAAAAGGAACAGCAGGTATGACAGAAAGCGAAAAGATGAGCGGTATGCAGCTGTCGAAAGATGCGGCGGGCGGCAAGCCTCTGGAGGGAGCCAGTGACATGGCTTTTAAAGTGGCGGATCTTGCCGATGTGCTCTATGGCGGTGAGATCACCGTGCTCGGTATCGGCAATATCATCCTCGGCGATGAGGGCTTTGGTGTCCGTGTCGCCGAGTACCTCGATGCGCATTACGACTTTCCGCGCGGGGTGCAGGTTCTTGACGGCGGTACGCTCGGCATCGAGCTCACGCAGTATCTTACGGGGACGAAGAGGCTTCTCATCATAGATTCGATCGACGGCGGTGAAGTGCCGGGGACACGCTTTCGTTTTGAAAATGACGAGGTCTTTGCGCATTTTTCCGATAAAATCAGTGCGCATGAGATCGGTGTCCAAGATGTTCTCGCGCTCCTCACGGTTACGGGAAGGAAAATTCCGGAAGTCACCGTCTTAGGAGTACAGCCTTGTGTTTTAGAAGCCGGCGTCAACCTTTCGCCTGCCATGTGCGCGCTCGTTGAGCCCACGGCGGCAGAAGCTGTTACTGTGCTGAAAAACTGGGGTGTAGAGCCGAAGGAAAAGGCGGCGGCAAAGGCTATGGATTACTGTACCGTCGCTGAAGAAAAAATGCGCAAAGCATCGGTCATATAGCAGCAGGAGGTTTTTTCTATGTGTCTTGCCGTTCCTGCACGCCTCACAGCGGTTGAGGGTGCTCTTGGGCGCGTCGAGCTTTCGGGCATTACGCGCGATATCTCGATGATGCTTCTTCCCGAGGCGAAAGTCGGCGACTATGTCCTCGTTCATGCGGGGTTTGCCATGCAGATTGTGAGTCAAAAGGATGCAGAAGAGACAAACGCTCTGCTTGCCGAGATGAAAGGCGCACCGCGTACCGTCGGCGCGCTTGCAGGTGCTGCCACGCGTATGGACAGCGCGGATGGGATCTCTGCATCGTGACGCGCGCGGAGGAAAGGAATCTCGCCAAGACACTGCTCGGCGAGATTCGGCGCGTGGCGGAGAAACTCGATCGTCCGCTTCGGTTTATGGAAGTCTGCGGCACACACACGGTCTCTATCTTCCGCGCGGGCATTCGCCCGATGCTTCCTGAAAATGTCGAGCTTGTCTCAGGCCCCGGCTGTCCTGTCTGCGTGACGCCGGATGATTACATAGATAAGGCAATCGCATATGCAAAGCGCGAGGATACGATTCTCACGACGTTCGGCGATATGCTGAAGGTACCGGGGGCAGCGTCGAGTCTTGGCGAAGCAAAGGCGGAAGGAGCGGATATCCGTGTCGTTTACTCGCCGATGGACAGCCTTGCTGTCGCGCGGGAAAACCCAAAAAAGAAAGTTATCTTCCTCGCCGTTGGTTTCGAGACGACAGCACCGACTGCTGCGGCAACTGTCCTCGCAGCAAAGGCGGCGGGACTGAAGAATCAATACATGCTCTCCGCGCATAAACTCGTTCCGCCCGCACTTCGCGCACTGCTCACGGATTCTGAGGTGCGCGTCGACGGCTTCATCCTGCCAGGGCATGTCGCGGTCGTCATAGGAATGAACGTATTCTCCTTCGTTGCGGATGCGTTTCATGTGCCGGGCGTTGTCACAGGGTTTGAACCGCTCGAGATACTTCGCGCTGTCTGTCGCCTGATGCTTGCAAAAGAGGCAAATACAGCGAGAATCGAAAACGAATATGAAAGCGTCGTTCGCTCTGAGGGAAGTCCCGAAGCGCGCAGGATTCTCGCAATGGTTTACGAGCCTGTCGATGCGAATTGGCGCGGTATCGGTGTCATCCCACAGTCGGGCTTGAAGATGCGCGAGGAATTTGCAGCATTTGATATCGAGCAGCTGCATCCTATCGAGACAGCTGCCGGCCATGTAAAGAGCGGCTGCCGCTGCGGCGATGTTCTGCGCGGCATCATACAGCCGCCAGCTTGTCCGCTCTTTGGCAGGGCATGCGAGCCGACACATGCTGTCGGTCCCTGCATGGTTTCGGTCGAAGGCGTTTGTGCAGCATGGTATAAATACGGAAGGGGAAGGTTTACCTATGGCGCATGAAGCAGTCATACAAATGGCGCATGGCGCGGGCGGCAAGATGAGTGAAGAGCTCATGAAAACCGTCTTTCTTCCCATTTTCGGCAATGAGAAACTCGACGTCCTCCACGATGGTGCCAAGCTTGCGATGGGAGGGAATCTCGCCTTTACGACAGATTCCTACGTCATATCGCCGCGCTTTTTTCCGAGCGGCAACATCGGAAAGCTCGCCGTCTGCGGCACGGTCAACGACCTTGCGATGACGGGTGCCGTGCCGAAATACATCACCTGTGCTATGATTCTCGAAGAGGGACTGCCGATAGCTGAGCTCAAGGAGATTGCACGGACGATGCAGCACATGGCAGATGAGGCAGGCGTTTCCGTTGTCACAGGAGATACGAAGGTGGTTGAACGCGGAAAGGCGGACGGCATCTACATCAATACGGCGGGCATTGGAGAACTGATACAAGGTGCGGACATTGCCCCGAAGAACGTCACTTCCGGCATGAAGGTGTTGCTGTCGGGCTGTCTCGGCGACCATGCGGCGACGGTGCTCGCAAAAAGGCATGGGCTTTCCCTTCCGGACAGCCTCATGACCGACTGTGCTCCCTTAGGACGCATGGTGCAGAGGGTTCTTGCTGCCGCTCCGCACACGGCGTGTTTGAGGGATCCGACGAGGGGCGGCGCCGCGGCGGCACTGAATGAAATCGCTGTGGCGGCAAAGGTCGGCATTAAACTGGAAGAGGACGCTGTTCCCGTTCATCCTGAAGTGCAGGCTGTCGCCGATATCTTGGGCTTTGACCCGCTCTACCTTGCCAAGGAGGGAAAGTGCATTGCCTTTGTTCCCGCCGATGAGGCAGATGCTGCCCTGCAGGCTATGAAGGAAGATCCATATGGAAGAGAGGCAAGGGTTATCGGCGAGACGACGAAAGAAGCTTCCGGGATTGTGGCGCTTGAAACCGCCATTGGGGGACTTCGCATCGTGGATATGCCGCTGGGGGCACTAGTGCCGAGGATATGTTGATGCGTGCTGGCTTCTCTTTACATTTTAAGGCGGACATTTATTTTTTGTTTCTTCTTGTGTTATATTTTATTCTGTTATATCATACAAATATGAGAGAGGTTAAATATCATTCGAGCAACAATATCGTCTATTCATGCAAGTATCATGTCGTTTTTT